>CAZAIG010000008.1:0-29919 GCA_964485135.1 uncultured Porphyrobacter sp.
TCCCCTTCAAGCCATTCTTTTAGCTGACTTTTTGGGCGAGCACCAGTCATCTCGGCGACCTTCTCACCGCCTTTATAAAGCGCGAGATAAGGAATACCCTGCACACCCAAAGAACCCGGCGTATCGGGGTTCTCCATTATGTCCATTTTGGCGATGGTCACGCTATCGGCCAGCTCATCACTGATCTCTTCAAGAGCAGGCGCAATCATTTTGCACGGACCGCACCAATCAGCCCAGAAATCAACCAGAACGGGCTTTTCAGAAGCCAGCACATCCTCTTGCCAGCTGCTATCGGTTACATTGACGGTTGCCATAGGGGGTACTCCTTAAATCTGTCGTTATGTGTAATCTAGGGCGCCTTTGCCGCCGTGCAACACAAGCTTTGCTGCGCACCCTGTTAGCTTGGCTTATGCGGGGTAAGAACCTCTGGCGGCAAGGCGAACAATTGCGGTGTCTGGGTATAAAGAACGCCAGCACGCACTGCTCGCCCCGGATAAATCACTTCCAAGGCTGCGACATAGGCGGCCATTTGTTTGATCGTAGAGCGCGGGATAGTCTCAAGCGAGCTTGGCGGGCGCCGCGCTGTTTTAAAGTCCACGACCACCACTTCGTCTTTTGTGACTAGCAAACGGTCGGCAATACCCGCCACGACTTGACCGCCTACGGTCGCTGATAGCGGCACTTCGGCAAGGCTATCAGGCGCAAATACGCTTGCGAAGTCGGGGTTCTCCAAGACAGCAATCGCGCGCGAGGCCATTTCCGCGCGGTCTGTTTCAGGCAAATCCTTCGCCTGGCTTGCGAGCCATTGGGAGGCGGCCTCTTTGCGTTCATCGGGGGCGCGATAAGGCAACCTTTCAAGCAAAGCATGGATCAGCACACCGCGCTGCGCTGCGCTAGCAGAAAACCCGCTCGGCATCGGCGGCTCTATATCGGCAGGCTCTGCGATCGCTGACGGCGCCAACGGGCGCGGCGGGCGTTGTTCTTGCGGAGCGGGCGCATGCGCCCAAGCGGGCAGCTGCGCCGTGCTCTCTGTTTGCTTTGCCAAACCCTTATCAGCGCCGACCGCCCGCGTTCCCCATTCACGGCGTCCGCCCCAGATGTCATCGGCTAGCGTATCATCGCCCATTTGTGCGGCACTGCGCGAATACCAGCTGTCTTCATGCGGCGGTTTATCCCGCATGCTTTTGCTTAGCGAACCGCCGATAAACAGGGCTTCTTCTGCGCGAGTCATCGCGACATAGAATAACCGCCAATGCTCTTGCAAAGCGGCAATGCTCGCCGCCTCGTGAGCAGCTCGGACTGGGCCAGCTTGTTCTTCTTTGCGCAGACTGGGCAGCGGGACTTTGTGCGTATCGACTGCAGCAGGCCGCGTCTCTTCTAACGACAACTCGCCAGGCCTACCCGGTTCATTGGTCGCATCAGCCAGAATAACGATTGGTGCTTGCAAGCCTTTGGAACCATGCACCGTCATCACTCGAACCAAATCAGGCGTTTCACCCGGATCACGCTTTAACTCGCCATCGCCTGCATCAAACCAATGGATAAATCCGGCAAGGCTCGGCGTATTGATCGCTTCATAAGCGAATGCGGCATTGAGCAGCTCATCAATCGGATCGTTTGCCTCCCTCCCCAATCGGGCGATCAGCTTGGCGCGCCCCTGCCACGGACCCACGAGCACCCAATTCAACATGGCTTCAGGCGTTTCGAAATCGGCCTTGCCGATCAATGCCAGTAACTTTTTGCGGACCTCCTGCACTTGCGGATCAGGGTTTTCTCCCAAATGCTTCCAGAGCCGTTTGCCCTTTTCGCGCGGAACAAATGCTAGCAGATTATCCTGGCTCCACCCGATCAACGGGCTGGCAAGAAGATTGGCGAGGTTGAGATCATCAAGCGGCTGGGCGGCAAAGCGCAATGCCGCCATCAAGTCCTTAACGGCAAGCGGCGCGCCGAGCCGCAACCGGTCAACGCCTGCCACCGGTACGCCCTTGGCATGTAGGCGCGCGACGATCAGTGCGGCCAGCTCTTTCCGGCTGCGGACCAGAACCATAATATCGCCGGGCCTCGCATTGCGCGGTGCCCCGCCTTTAGCGAGCACGAATGGCGCTGCACCGCTTGTCCATTGTTCGACTTGGCGAGCGATTTTCTCAGCGAGCAGCCGGTCGTGACGCGCCAGCCAGCCCTCCTCGCCCGCCTCTTCATCAGAGCTGCTGGAGTGATCAGCGCCCTCTCCCCGTTGATCGCGCACTGGCTCCCACAGTGTGACAAGGCCGGGACGCTCTTCGCCTACATGCGCGGACGGCTCATCGTCTAGGCCAAGAGCGCTTGGCCCAATGGCTGCAATCATCCGGTCGACGAATTGCAGAACAGAATTGGCGGTGCGGAAAGAGCGCCCCAGATCAAGGTCGCGCAACTCACTCTGCACGGCGCCGCGCCGCGCGCTGGCGGCATTCTGCGCTGCATCAGAAATCGCATCTGCGACACGCAATTTGGCTTTCTCAAAATTCTCCGGACTGGTGCCCTGAAAGCCAAAGATCGCCTGCTTGTAGTCGCCCACGGCAAACACCGTACGGATCGCCTCTCCCGCTGCGCCGTCACCTGAGAAGAAATCATCGCGCAGAGCATCAAAAATGGCCCATTGCGCTTCATTGGTGTCCTGCGCCTCATCCACCAGAATGTGATTAAACTGCCGGTCGAGCTTGAACCGGATCCAATCACTAGCCTCTTTCGTGGCAAGCAAACTTGCTGCGCGGCGGATCAGATCATCAAAATCGAGTAGCCCTTCGCGGATCTTGGCTTCGTCCCAGCGCAAAGCAAAAGCGCGGCCCATCTCCAAAGCTGGGGTCAGGATATCGGCGATTTTCAGCAGCGCCGCTCGGGTTTTAGCGAAGGTGACCGCTTCGGCGATGCGTTCTTGATTGGCCGCAAAGTCTGGATCGACCTCTGCCGGCTTTTTCATCACGCGCGGCGTGCCCGCCTGCGTATGGAACGCTTTGTCGAGCGCTTCCAATTGAGTGAGACGCTGCGCTGGGTTCAACGGCAACCATGTAGCCATCGCATCAAGCGCGGCGGTCGCACCTTTCGCCGACCAATTAAGCAGAGCAGGCCGCATCGCATGCAGAGCTTCATCCGGGAAAACATCCGGCCCCAATGCCTCTGCGATCCAGCTTTCATCCGCATCGCTGGGCATGCCAAGCAATTGCATAACACGCGGTCGCATCGGCGGAGTAAATGCGGCTGGTCCAGTCCAAAGCTCTTGCATATTGGCGCAGCGCATCACCCATTTCAGCAGCGCATCGGGATCTTTGCGCCGAGTAAAATCACCGATAGCTTGCAGGATGGCTGTGTCTTGACCCCGCTCAGCATCGACAAGCATTTGCGCCAGAGTATCGCGCGACAGAAGTTCGCGCTCGCGGTCCTCCATCGGGCGCGAACCGGGTATGATCTCTGCCTCGCTGGGGAAATTGGCGAGCAGCCACTGGGCAAAGGCGTGGATCGTATCAATCCGCAAGCCGCCCTCTGCGCAGTCCAAAACGCTGGCAAATAAAGTCCGCGCCCGCGCTTGCGTATCCGGTCCAATATCCGCGCCAATATGGCCGAGTTCTGCCGCGAGTTTACCCGGCTCCAACCGCACCCAGCGCGCCAGAACTTCATTGATCCGCACAGACATTTCCGCCGCGCCTGCCTTGGTAAAGGTGAGACACAAGATGTCATCCGGGCGAACGCCGGGCTCCAATAGCAGACGCAAAACTCTGGCAGAAAGAACTTGAGTCTTGCCGGTGCCCGCAGAGGCGGAGAGCCACACGGATTCGCGCGGGTTCACGGCAAGGCGTTGACTATCCTGAAGGGGGAATAGAGCGCCGCTCATCCCGCATCCCCTTCATCACCCAAATTGCGCTCCCATTCATCCAGGCGCATCAGCTGATCATAGGTGTTATAGCCCTTGTAATCAGGGTTTAGGCGGGCGGTGAACGGCTCGCGCCCCTTGATATATTGCGTGATCGCTTTGTTGAGATATTCTGCATGCTTGGGCAGGAACTCTTCTGGCGCTAGGCCCGTCTTTTTGCGCCCTACTTTCATCGGAACATCAACATAGCCGAATCCGTCTTTGCTGCGCCCTAGGGAAATGTATTCAAAGGCACTGGCGGTTCCCGATGCTTCGCCAAAACCGCCATCCTCTGCAATCATACCAAGCAGGCCAAGTTGCAGGGCAAAGCCTGCTTCAACCTCGGCGGCAGAGGGCGGTTTTCCGGTTTTGTAGTCAACGATGGCGAGCGAGCCGTCTTCCAAACGGTCAATCCGGTCCGCGCGGCCATAGATCCGTACGCCGTCCACTTCCATTGCGCCCTTACGCTCGGTAGCAATAACCTGCCGCCCCGGTTCTGCCGCTTTGACCTCCTTGGCAATCCATTCCAACGCGTCGAGCAGACGCGGCCGCCACAATCCCCACAGCAGCGGGTGGATATTGTTGTCGCGCAATTGTGTCTCGGCGATTTGAGTGATGGATACACTAGGATCGCTCTCGCGCGCCTTATGCCAGCGGTCGAGAATATCGTGCACAACAGTGCCTTGCCACGCTGGACCGACCTCAGCGTCAAGCCCCTCCAGCTCGCTCAGTTTCAGGATTTCCCCCGCATAGAATTGGTAAGGATCGCCCAGCAACCGGTCCAAACCCGTCACTTTGATAGGCAGATTGCGAAGCTGCGGCGAAGGGTCAGGCTGCGGCTGTTCATACACGCCGCTTGGTTCAACCTGACGGTCAAGCGCCTTCACCCATTCCGCGATATCGGCCAGCTTGTGGCTAGTATCGAGATCCCCCAACAACGCCTTGACACGCAGCAAGAAGCGCGAGGGGATCGCTGGTCCATCGGCATCACGGGCAGAACGGGAAAGTACCACTTGGGGCGCCCCCATGGCTCCAGCCAAATCATGCGCCGATAGTCCAATGCGAAAGCCTGTTCCCGGCACGCCAAGCGCGCGCAAAATCGGCGGGGCAAGCAATGGATCAGGCGAAGGGATACGCGGCCATGTTCCCTCGTTCAAACCGCCGCAGATGACCAGATCCGAGCGCGTCATCCGCGATTCGAGAAGTCCGTAAATCGCCACACGTGGATGCCCGCCATAGGGTGGACGCACAGCGATATCGGCCATTGCATCGCGTAAAACGACGTGCAGCTCACCGGGCTTTATGCAGGTTGCGCTGCGAGCGGAATGAAGCTGCAAATCCTCGACAAAGCGGGACAATGTGCGGCCATCTTGATTGGCCCATAGTCCCTCGCCCGCCAACGCCTCAGCGAGCGTAACGATCGTCTCCAGTGCTTTGGCCAACGGCACAGTTTCGATCTCAACGATGGACATGAGCGGGTTGATGATCGATTCCACCTCTTCCCACCATTCGGCCACCCCAGCTTTTGCAGCCACCTCGCGCAAGGCCGCCAAACCAGGCGCAGGACGCGGCCCGCGAAGCGCGCGGTCAAATGCGCGAACAGCATCGAGCCAATTGGCGCGCTCCTCTCCGCGTTTAACCAGCGGATGCGACAGCGCCGCGATCAGTGGTACAGGTGCCGCATATTCGCTGACCAGCTCCGCTAATTGCAGCAAGAACCGGCCCGCAACTGTCAGGTTTAGCGCGCGACCAGCAGTATCATCCGCAGCAATATCCCAGCGCTGCAAATGGGCAGCAACGCGCCGGGCAAGGCCGCGATCTGGCGTGATTACCGACACACGCTTTTCCGGCGTCTCCAATGCCTCGCGCACAAGCAAAGCGATGGCTTGCGCCTCTTCTTCGAGAGTGGGCAATTCTATCAAGCGTACGCCGTTAAGTCGCCGCTGTTCGGAATCGAGGTTGGCCCAGTTCTGGCTCGCTTTGGGAGGCAAGAACAAAGATGATATCGCTTTGCTGCGCTGCGGAGGCGCGGCCGCCATGCCAGAACGGTGCCATGGCTGCACCTCCTCGCGGTTCACGCCCATGCGATTGAGCAAGAGTTTTAAGTGGTATTGCGGATGAGTGACGGCATCAGACCGCCCAAAATCGCCGATCGCTGGGTCTTCCGAAGTGCTTTCGCAACCCAATTCTTGCCATGCGAGATCACCCATAGATAGATCGAGATCGGGCAAGATAACCGCTCCAAAAGGGAGATCGGCCACAGATCTGAGCAAACGGGAAAGTGCTGGCGCAGTGCTGGTCACACCGGCGGCCACAATCGGGGTTTGCGGCGGATTGCTGATCCAATTTCTTGCCGCGTGATCGAACAGTAAATTGCGCCGCTTAGCCGCGTCAATTTCGCCGCGCTCGGCTAATTGCGCTGTCCAAAGCTCTTGAACCGTTGCAAACAACCAGAGATTGCTTTGCCAATGCTCCGCCACATCGGGAAAGCGGTCTTTTACCGCATCGGACAACAAGTCCGCAGGCGTGACTTCTTCTGCAATCAAACGGTCAAATGTTGCTGCCATTTCGCGCGACAATCGCAAAAGCGCAGCCGTTCCCGGAACCTCTCGCCCCTGCAAATGGTAAGCGGCGGCAATATGCTCCGCCAGTTCAAGCCAACGCCGCGTTGGATCAGTCGCGGGTGGTATGCCGTCGACTCCCAGCGGATCGAGCATCGGGCCCAGCGCTTCTGTCAGATCCAAATCGCCGACCATAACCATGCGCGGCAACAGCAATCCAGCCGTGCCATCTTCGCCGGAATAGCGCACGAAGGCTTCCGTCACCGTGCGCGCTGCACGGCTGCTTGGCAAAAGCAGGGTTAGCTTTGCAAGGCCAAACTCAGGATCGGAATATCGCGGAACAAGGCCCGCTACCAGCGCATCTGCAAAGCCGCGATGGGCGGCGATTGAGTAAATTTGCGGAGCGGAGCGCTCACCCACGCTTTAACGCGTCCTCGGTCGGACCTATTGCTTGCGGCGTACCCACTTCGAACCACATGCCGGTAAAGCTTGCGCCGAATAGCCGCCCTTCTTCAATCGCGCGGGTCCACAGGATGTTGGTGGAGAACTTACCCTCTGGCGCGTCGCGCAAAAGCCGGTGCGAAACGAGCTGAATACCAGTGTAGATAAAGGGAGCAATCCGCCCCGGAACTCTGCGTGACAGACGCCCTTCATCATCCATCCGGAAATCACCCTTACCCCGAAAATTGGCCGCCCGCGTATGCGGTACAACCAACAGCAGAGCATCCATCTTTTCAGGGTCCCACGCTTTCGACAGATCATGAAATGCGCTCGCTGGGCCATCGAGCCAGATGTTGTCAGCATTGAGGCAAAAGAACGGATCGGGCAGGTGCTCTTTCGCATGCAGCATTCCGCCACCCGTTTCCAGCAGCATGCTGCGCTCATCAGAAATAGTGATCGCAGGCGAAGAACGTTCGGCCAGATGCGCTTCCAATGCATCAGCAAGGTAGTGTACATTGACGACAGCTTTCGCCACGCCAGCTTCCTCCAATCGGTCAAGCGCATGATCGATGAGCGGCTTACCCGCCACGCGAACCAATGGCTTGGGCTGGCTCGCGGTCAGAGGGCGCATGCGTTTGCCCATACCGGCCGCCATTATCATCGCTGTGTTGCTAGCAAGAGAAGTATCAGAGGCGCTCACGCTATTGACCCTCCGTGGGCTTCACGCAATTCAGCGGGGATATTGGCATCAAACCACTGCGCAACAGGAGCTAGCGCGGGATGCGCCAAATCGCGTTCCATCGCTTCCCAAACGCGCGGGATATAATCCAAATAATGCGGCTTGCCATCACGCTGACACAGACGCGTGAAAATGCCGACAATCTTCGCATTGCGCTGCGCCCCAAGCCGGGCATAGTCGGCAATGAAATCATCGTCCGTGTCGGCTTGCTGGCAATAGCGTTCCAACATCGCCGCCTCGAGTTCGGGGGAGACCTCGCGCCGCGCATCCTGCAAGAGAGACACCAGATCATAGGCCGGATGTCCTACCAATGCGTCTTGAAAATCGATCAAGCCTTGGGCAGCGCCTTCCCGCGGATCGCCCAACAGCATGATGTTTTCTGCGTGATAATCGCGCAGTACGGTAACGCCGCCTTGTTGCCGTTCGATCATGGGCGCAAGGGCTGCTTCCCAAGCCGCAGAATAGCCCGCCACATCGGCATCCAGCTTCATCGCCGGACAATACCATTCGGTCAGCAGAGCCGCCTCGCGCTGGTAAGTCGGCATATCATAGGCCGCGAACGGTCCAGCATCGCGCGTATGGAGCTGAGCCAAAGCATCAATCGCCCCTGAATACGCTGCCATTTCGCCATCGGGATTTTCATCCAACCAATCGCGCATCCGGTCATTGCCGAAATCTTCGAGCAGAACCCATCCCTTCGCTGCTTCGCTGGCAAAGATAGCCGGTGCGCGCATGGATTGTTTGGTGAGGTAATCTGCAACTTTCAGGAACGGTTCGGGATCTTCCTCAGGCGGAGGCGCATACATCAGCATCGCTTTTTCAGCGCTCTCGCCCGTCCCTTTTTTCAGGCGGAAGTACCGGCGGAACGACGCATCGCCAGGAATCACTTCAATCGCGGCGTCTGACCATCCGCTTGCGGTCAGAAATGCATCCATGCTTTCGGCCAAGTTTTCAGGAAGTTCGCTCATAACGTCCGTCCTTGCCAAGCTATGCTAGATTCGACAATTGCCCGGCGGCCCTCTCCCACAATTTCGAGATCGATGGATAGGCATTCGGGCAAATGCGCAAATCCTCCGGCATGATCGGGCCATTCTGCGATCATAGCAGCGCCTTCGCGGTAGTCGTCAATGCCAAGCTCAAGCGCCTCCGCTGGGTCTTCCAACCTATAAAAGTCGGCGTGAGCAACCGGGATGCGCATGCCTGAGCCTTCATACATCTCGATGATCGTGAATGTAGGGGATGGCACTTCGCCTTTATGGCCGAGTGCGCGCAATATCGCGCGGGCAAGTGTCGTCTTCCCCGCCCCTAAGCCGCCCGACAAAGCAACCACATCGCCTGCTTGCAATTGCGCGGCGATACGTGCTCCAAGCGCATCCATCGACGCAAGATCTGGGCACTCCACAATCACGGCAAATGGATGATCGCGCTGGTGCCTGTACCCAGTTCGCTGGCGAGTTCCAACCTTCCGCCATGCGCTTCCACCAATTGCCGGGTGAGCGGGATGCCAAGCCCCTTGCGCTGCTGCAAAGAGCCGTCCTCTTTTTTGCGCAGTCCATCCAGTGCGCGGGCGAGCTCTTCTTCGCTCATGCCGCTTCCGTTGTCCGAAACAACAATACGGGCGCCATCTCTTGTGCGGGCTACATCGACTAGGATTTTGCCGCCTTCGTCAGTGCCAGCAATCGCATTGTCGATTAAATTGCCAATCGCGCGGCCAAGCTGCTTTTCATCCGCTTCAATCTTGCCGCCCGCATTGCCGCGCAAATCAAGCGTAAGCCCAGCGCTATCGATCGCCGTCTCGCGTTCGCGGACAATGTTGGAGACAAATGGCAGCAATTCGGTGCGCTTTAGGTTGAGCGGCAAAAGGCCCGCTTCGCTTTGCGATAGGTCAAGGACGTTTTCAACTTGCTCTGTGAGCCGCGCGACCGAATCCAGGATTGCGGCAACATATTCGCTCATCTGGTCTGAGACCGGTCCGGCAGCACCGCTTTGGATCAATTCGGCAAAACCGCCAATAGACGTCAGCGGCGTACGCAATTCGTAAGACATATTAGCGAGGAAGTGCGCCTTCACCGCATCGGCCTCTTCCAAAGCCTGATTGCGCTCGCGCAGCGCACGTTCCGCCTTTTGAGAATCGGTGACATCTAGAACTGTGAGCAGGCCGTTGCCATCGGGCAAAGGCACACCGGCAAATTCGATCACCCGGCCATTGGCAAGCTCGATCCGCCCGCCCTTTTCCTTACGGTCCAAAGTTGCCGCACGAATAATCTCGCCAATGACCTTACCCTTGGCGGGCTTGGCGAGATTAGGCCGAATAGCGGCGAGCAGGTCGTCCGCAGCGGGATGCGAATCGAGCAATTCGGTTTCGAGACCCCAAATCCCCGCAAAGCTGCGGTTCCACAGTTGCAGCGAGCCATCAGGGGCAAAGACCGCAATCGCTTCAAACAGGCTGTCGAGCGTCGCGGTGCGGGTCCGCAAAAGCGTATCGCGCGTGGCGGATAGCGCCAATTGTTCGGTCTGATCCTCTGCGATCAACACCAATCCGCCGTCCGGCATTGGCTGCGCTACCATACGCAAATGCACGCCGCCGGAAAGCGGCCATGCCTCTTCTATCGATTCGTCCGAAGTGAACCAGCCAAGATGTTCGCTCCGCCATGTTGGGAAGTCGCGCACCTCCGGCGTGCGGCCCTTTTCGCGCGAGTCGGCGAGGAACCGGTCAAATGGCAGACCTTCGCTTACCGCAGCGGGCGAAAGTTCAAACAAGCGGTGAAACGGTTGATTGGCGAAAACAAGCCGCGACTGCGAATCGAATTGCGCGACGCCGATGGAAAGCTGATCCAGCATCGCACGCTGCGCATCGCGGAATGCCCGGAATTGGCGCGCAAGATGCTCCATGTCCTCAATATCGATGGCGTATCCGGCCACGCCCTCATCGCCCAGTGGCAAGTCGCTGACCCGCAGCGAACGGCGCTCACCCAGAATGGTGGCGGTCACGATACGTTCGCTCGCCTCACCGTTCTGCGCGGCTTTTTCTGCAAAATCGCCGGGAGAGACACCGTCTGCATCCTCTAACAATTCAATCTGTTCTTGAACGACTTGATCAGCATTTTCTGCGCCAACAGCTTCGACATATGCGCTGTTCACCAGCCGCAATTTTGCTCCCGAACCGCGGAACCACATGGGCATGGGAGCAGCTTCGATTAGACCAACCAGTGCAACGAAATCTCCTTGCGCGCGATTGGCGGCATCACGCAATTGCGATAGCTCGCTCTCGCTTTCACTAAAGTCAAAAACCCAAACCAATGCTGCACCGCCCGGCGAGACTTGCGGATCGGCAAGCGAGCCGCGCAAGGCCAGACTGCGGCTCGACCCTTCTGGCGTGATTGCGAGACGGAAAGGCTTGGCTGTCTTTTGCGTGGTTCGTATCGCTTCGGAAAGCTGATCGAGCTGGCTTTTTGATAGACCTCTGCCGCTTTCCCCACCGTCGTCCAATTCGCTTAGGAAGTTGGGCACTTTATCAAGGCCGAGCCAGCCGCTGAGTCGCTCAGGTGCTTCAATCCGTCCATCGGCGCGCACGAGTAAGGGAATGGCGGGCGCTTCATCGAGCAACCGGTTCATCCGCAAGAGGCTGGTTTTGGTCGCTTCGAACCGCCGCACGCGCCCTGATGCACGCACCATCAACAGCGCGGCGCCAATGGTCCAAGCAGCCAAGAGCAGACCCAAAATGGCCAAGGCGGTTGAGGAAATTTCCATACAGCTTTCAGCTATGCGTCATCGCGCCGTGATGCAATGGGGCAAGCGGAGGAAACGGGCAGGAAAAGGGGGCATTCTGCAGGCCTGCCCATACAGACCGTTAGAACGCCCCCGAAAATTCGGCTCAATGCCGCTGCAGTTCTTTAGTAGCGGTAATGGTCCGGTTTGAACGGGCCAGCCTGCGGCACACCAATATAATCGGCTTGCTTTTGGCTGAGTTCAGTCAGTTGAACACCCAGTTTGTCAAGGTGAAGCGCCGCCACTTTCTCATCGAGATGTTTGGGCAGAACATAAACGTCGTTCTTATACTCATCCGACTTAGTATAAAGTTCGATCTGCGCAAGCACTTGGTTAGTGAAGCTTGCGCTCATCACGAAACTCGGATGGCCAGTTGCGCAGCCAAGGTTCACGAGGCGACCTTTAGCAAGGATCAGGATCGAAGAACCGTCGGGGAACGTCACTTGATCTGTTCCCTCCTTAATTTCCTTCCAATCGTAATTGTCCAAAGCGCTGATCTGTATCTCTGAATCGAAATGGCCAATGTTACACACGATGGCCATATTCTTCATCGCTTCCATCTGAGCGCCAGTGATCACATCTTCATTGCCTGTCGCAGTGACAAAGATATCCGCGCGTTTGACCGCATCATCCATTGAAACAACCTCAAAGCCGTCCATCGCAGCTTGAAGCGCACAAATCGGGTCCACTTCTGTGACCATGACCCGCGCTCCGCCATCACGCAGCGAAGCGGCGGAGCCTTTGCCCACGTCGCCATATCCAGCGACACAGGCAACCTTACCGGCCAGCATCACGTCAGTGGCACGGCGGATTGCATCGACCAGCGATTCTTTACAGCCATAAAGGTTGTCGAATTTTGACTTGGTCACACTGTCGTTCACATTGATCGCTGGGAAAGGCAATTTGCCCTGCTTAGCAATCTGATAAAGACGCATGACGCCCGTGGTGGTCTCTTCTGAAACGCCTTTGATGTTCTCAACCGATTTGGTGAGGTAGCCCGGCTTGGCTTTGACATAGGCTTTAAGAGCGCGCTGAAACTCGATCTCTTCCGCATTGGCAGGCGCTGGCATTTCTTCACCCGCTTCAATGCGAGCACCCCAAAGCGCGAACATGGTCGCATCACCGCCATCATCAAGGATGATATTGGCCGTTTGATCGGGATCTGCATCGGTCGACCAGTCGAAAATATTGCCCACATAATCCCAATATTCCGCCAGTGTTTCGCCTTTGATAGCGAAAACCGGAATGCCTTGATCAGCAATGGCGGCGGCTGCGTGATCTTGGGTGGAGAAGATATTGCAGGTTGCCCAGCGAACATCTGCACCGAGCGCTACAAGCGTTTCAATCAGCACTGCTGTCTGGATAGTCATATGGAGCGAGCCTGTGATGCGCGCACCTTTGAGTGGTTTCGATGCGCCATACTCTTCGCGCAGAGCCATCAGGCCGGGCATTTCCGTTTCGGCAATTGCGATTTCATCGCGGCCAAACTGGGCGAGCGCGATGTCTTTGATGATGTAGTCTTGATTGGCTGCTTGTGTTGCCACGTCTCGTCTCCGTAAGTGAGAATATACTGTGCCGTCTGAAACCGTTTGAGCGGCGAACTTTCGGCTTGGTGCGCGCCATAGCGAGAGGCGGCCGCCCAAGCAAATATAAACCTATCTTTATATATCTAATTGCACTGAGCCAGCCGATATCACGTTTTTCGTTTGCTTTAAGCCATTCGCGCGCACGAAAATTCTTCAGAGTGTGGCTGGCAGGCCATTCGTTCCAAATGCCCCCTTGCGAGATTCGCTTGGATCGCTCATTCAAGGAGCCAAGCTCAACCCCACAAAAGGAAATCGAAAATGACTATCTCTGTTGGAGACAAACTGCCCGACGTAGCCATGGTAAAAGCCACCGCAGAAGGTCCTGAGCAAGTTCAGGCGTCTGAATATTTCGCTGGAAAAACCGTGGCGCTGTTTTCGGTGCCCGGTGCATTCACCCCCACTTGCTCTGCCAAACACCTTCCCGGATTCGTTGAGAAAGCCGATGAATTGAAAGCAAAGGGCGTCGATGAGATTATCGGTACTGCGGTCAACGACCCATTCGTAATGGGCGCTTGGAATGCCGCTTCTGGTTCAGATGACATCACCATGCTGGCCGATGGCAATTGCGAGTTTGCCGAAGCTGTTGGCCTGACAATGGACGGTTCGGGTTTTGGCCTTGGTAAGCGCGGACAGCGCTTTTCAATGGTAGTCGAAGACGGCGTTGTAAAGCAGCTGAATGTTGAGGCGCCTGGCGATTTCTCCGTGTCCAGCGCTGAGCACATGCTCGGCCAGCTTTAAGGCCTTTTGCCAAGCTGAATGAGAAAGGGCGCCCACCCATTTGGATGCGGCGCCCTTTTTGCGTCTCGTAAGCTAGTAAAATCAGCCGTAGCCCATCAGGCTCATCACTTCTTTCCGGCTGCGGTGATCTTCTAAAAAGCAGCCATGAAGGCGCGAAGTAATCATGCCCACGCCCGGTGTGCGTACACCGCGACCAGTCATGCAGCCATGCTGTGCCTCTATCACCACAGCCACGCCGTGTGGTTCAAGATGATTCCAAATGCACTGCGCCACCTCAGCGGTTAGGCGTTCCTGAATTTGCAGCCGCTGCGCATAGCCATGGAGCACGCGGGCGAGCTTTGAAATGCCAACCACCTTATTCTTAGGCAGGTAAGCAATCGCAGCCTTACCCGTGATCGGTGCCATGTGATGTTCACAGTGCGATTGGAACGGAATATCTTTGAGAAGAACAACCTCATCATATCCGCCTACCTCTTCGAACACCCTGCTCATATGGATTTCGGGATCTTCCAAATAGCCTTGGCAGTATTCTTTCCATGCACGCGCCACACGCTTCGGCGTGTCGAGCAGCCCTTCCCGCTCAGGATCATCGCCCGACCACTCGATCAAAGTGCGGATGGCATCCTGCACCTTTTCAGGCACATCAATTTTTGCTGTTGGGCTGTCCGGGTCATCATGATCGTGGCCTTGAAATCGGCTCATCCGCGCGTTCCTTTTCTGAGTCTTTCGCGAACCCGATAGAGGATGCTGCCGGGTCGATACAAGCCACCTTTAGGATAGGCGGCGAACATGTCTTCTGGCTCTTCCGGGTCGAGAATTTGCGAACCCGCGATATATTCCGATATCTCGCCGCGTTCGGGGACCACAAATGGACGTAACGAGCGCGAAGCACTCTGACCATGCTCAGCGATGACTTCTGCCATACTATCAGCTGCATCGAAAAGTTCATGAGCGCGCTCATGTCTAAGCCCGCAATGCTCCGCCAACAAATCGTAGCGCAGCGCCTTGATCTGTTCTTCGCAGCCATGGTTTGCATCGCGCGCTGCGTCGACAAAGACATCGCATTCGGTGTCCAACCCCATCGAGCGATTATTAAGATTGGCCGATCCGATCCGAAGAATTTGATCATCCACAATCATCAATTTCGAATGCACGTATATCGGCGTATCCTCGGTGTAAGGAACATAGAGGTGAAAGCGGCCATTATCGTCCAAATGGCGCAGCGTTTCAGCGATAGAGGACCGTGTGCCGTCCATCGCTATCTGTTCCAAGAGCCCATCGGCATTGACGGGATGAACAATGATGAACTCTGGCGGGTCATCCTCTTTCAAGCGCGTCGCAATCGCCTCTACAATGGTTCGTGCGGTCAGATATTGGCTCTCGATATAGACGAAGCGCTTGGCCGCTGCGATCTGCGCAAGGAAAAGCTGCTCAACCTCATCAATCTTTGAAACATCCTTATATGCCGGGCGAGAGCGCGCAATGCCAATCTCCACATTGGTCATTTGAGCGGGCAATTCATCAGGCCAGCAATGATCTTCGGGGGGATCAATGATCTTCAAGTGCTCCCCTCCCCCTGTAACCCAGCGATGATCGACCAGCTCAAAGAGGTTTCCAGCGACTTCGCCTTCCATCATCATCGTCACATCATGCCACGGCTGATAATGACGGCCCCATGGGTTTACTCGGCGCGGCTCTTCTGGGTGGTGTGCACGCGTATCCCAACGCTCGCGCGTCAAATCAATGCCGCCGCAAACCGCCAGACTGCGATCCAGCACTACGATTTTTTGGTGGTGAGAACAGCCAATCGGCAGGCTGGTATCATGCTTGAAATCTATCCGGCGGTTGATAGCCATTCGGATCATGTCAATCGCCATGGAGCCGCGCGTGAAGAATTGAAGGAAGGAAAAGCCCCAGACCAAAAGGTTGATACGCACACGCTTGTTTCGGCGGGCGAGCCAGAGCAGGAAGCTTCCCAATCGAGAGGGGTACTCTCTTGTGAAGGGGCGTTGATACCAACGTCGGCCACGCTCCAAATGAATGCGCGTATCGAAATCCCACCCAACCAGGACGATTTCCTCGCGAACCTTGAGCATCGCATGTTGGATCTGATGAAAGTAATTTTCAGCATCGACCAGGACAGCTAAGCGCGTGGCCTTGGCATATCGCCACACGCCCGGCTCAACGGATTGCTCAAACGAGCGCTGATTGCTTGGTTCGTCCATCGCCCAGAGCCGATAAGGGAAAATTCTTAGTCCCCCAAACAAAAAACCCACCCCATTAACTGGGATGGGTTTCTATGGCGCACCCGGAAGGATTCGAACCTCCGGCCCCCTGATTCGTAGTCAGGTACTCTATCCAGCTGAGCTACGGGTGCGCGTGGAAGCGCGGCTCTAGGGGCGCTCGCGCCGCATGGCAATCCCCAATATGCCTGTTTTATTCAATCTCCCCCTTAAAGATGGACTTGGCCAGCTCCACATCCAAAGGCGGCTTTTCCAGTAACATTACCTGATTTGGCGTGAACCAATCCACCTTGCTTCCTTCCAATAATGGCAGGGGCTCCCCTTCCCATTGCAACAAAGTGTAAAGCAGGATGACAATGGAATTGGACGTGCTCGCTGCACCATCTTGAGCAAAACAAGAAGCGATGCAGTCTTGTGGCTTCACAATGATACCCAATTCCTCAGACAGCTCACGAATCAAAGCAATTACAGGGTGTTCGCCCGCTTCAACTTTGCCCCCAGGGAATTCCCATAGGCCACCATGAGGCTTATTCTCAGGCCTTTGATGCATCAGCCAGAGACCGTCGGATCGCCGCAAAGCGCCCGCCACAACCAATTGCCATTCAGCGTTCATGTCGGATTTTCTTCCACCTTTAAGGCTCATCTCAACCAAATCTTAAGACCCTAACCCCAATACGGCCTTCATCAGACAAGTATTTAGGTGTTTTCCATGAGTTTGAGCAACCTTCTGAAAAAGATCGGACGTGATGATTCCGGAGCTACTGCCATTGAATATGGACTGATTGTCGCACTGGTTGTGATCGCATCTATCGGCGCATTCGACGCCGTCGCCAATGAAAATACCGGCATTTGGGCGCGAGTTTCAACTAACGCGGCGGAAGTAATGGGTAACCAGTAACCGAATTTTAAGCATCCGAATTAGGATGTTATAAAAATGTAAGCGTTATCCAAGCCAACGTCTGATCCCATGACCGGGGCAGACAAAGGGTACTGAAGACTGAACTAGGAGACTAAAAATGAAATTCTTGAACAAAATCGCTAAGAACGAAGAAGGCGCAACTGCAATTGAGTATGGCCTTATCGCTGCTCTGATCGCTGTTGCAGCTATCACTGCAATGCAAGGCCTTGGTAACCAGCTTACTGGTACCTTCAACACTACAGCTGGTAAAATGGCTGAAGGCACTGCAGCTGCGAATGGCGGCTAACTCCTGAAAAGTGAGTTCACAAAAAGAACGGCGGGGATTAATTTCCCCGCCGTTTTTCTTTGCGCGCTGCATAGCCGCGCTCCAGCTCTCGCTTGACACTCTGTCTAACGAGACTTCACAACAATTTTGACCTTTTGACCGGCACGCAAAGTGCTGTTCGAGCTTAGAGCATTGAGAACGCGGAACCGTTCAACCCTGCCGCGATCATAAGCCATCCGATTGGCCAAAGACTGAATTGTATCACCGCGCCGCACTGTCACCACATCGACCCGGCGCGCTACAACACCAGACGCTTCTGATGAACTCACCCTCCGCATGGAATTGAACATAGGGGTGAATGTCGCAGAGCTGCCTGCAGGCGTGATCGCCGCGAAGTGATAGGCGCGATCTTTCGCAAATTCATAAGCAAAAATAACAAGGTCTACTTGGCTTTGGCCATTGTTGACCCGCGCAGTTCCAAACGCCGCCGGAATCCCGTTAATCGTTGTGCGCCGAACCGAGGATGGAGCGAGATTTTGCTCGCCGCCCATGGTTTTGAACTGCTGGCGAACATAGGCATCAAGATTACCATTATAAGCAGCGAGCGTCAGCTGGGCCTTGCCCGACTGCCCATTTACGCTCACCGCGCTGCTTCCATTGACCATATAGAAACCCGATGGAGCGCTAAATGCCAGCCGCAATTCAGGGTGAATAAACTGTCTACCCTCAATCACGCCTTGCTTGGGATCATCACCGTAAATCAGACCATCAATCCGGCTGAGGAATGTATCGCGATTGGTTACGCCGCTGCCCAATGGCTGCGCTTTGGCAAGAGCCGTGCGCACACGGCTAGCTGGGTCTGGATGGGTCGACGCCCATTGCGGGATCGTCGCATTCCCGCGTCCTTGCAACTGTGCATCGAGCGCATTTTGTGCCGCAAGACTGGCCAGCACTGTACCCATTGCCTTTGGATCGTAGCCAGCCTTTTGCAGATATTGAATGCCCAGATCATCTGCCTCAAGCTCTTGATTTCGTGAGAATTTTAGCGTTAGCATTTGCGAGCCTTGCAATAAGGTTCTGCCCACTTGCTGACCTAAACCTGTGTCGCCTAGCAATACGCCTGACAGGACTGCGCCAAGCACGCCGCCGATTTGATTACGTTGCGCCGCCTTCTGGCGGCGCTGAGAGTGGCGAGCAGCGACATGGGCAACTTCATGCCCCAAGACCCCGGCCAACTCCGCTTCGTTATTCATCAAAGCGACCAATTGGCGGGTCGAATAAATATAACCGCCTGGGATCGCAAAAGCATTGTTTACAGAAGAATTGACCAGAGAAACGGTAAAGCTGTCACGCGCATTGCCTAAGCCAGATTGAAAGGCGATATTTTTGCCGACTTGCTCAACATATTGAGCTTGAGGCCCTGTCATTGCTCCACCAAATTCAGCGAGCAGTTTGGGGTGATTTTCAGCCCCTATCTGCGCCTCTGACTGGGTAATTGGGCTTGATGCACTAGGGATCGTTCCGCCCATGCAGCCTGACAAAGCAAGCGCGAGTGGTGCAACGCTAAGCCCAGCGATAGATTTGCGTGAAAATTTCATTTTTGGCCCTCCAGCCTTGACGATCCCGTTTTCCTTGGACCCACCGACCCTATTTCAGCAATGACTTAGCTTAACGCATTTTGCTGGCTTGTGAACAACGCTGGACGGGGCTGAACCCAAGCATGCGTCTATCGCCACAGGAGGCAGCGAACAACAGCCTATTCTGCGCCTATCGCAAGAAAGCGTTCTTCGCGCATTCTTCGAACAGTATAACTTGGCAATTCACACAAGGAATCAAGTTCTTGAGATAATGTCTTGCTAAGTTGCTTAGCTGCTCCAACCGGATCACGGTGAGCCCCGCCGACCGGCTCTTTTATAATTTTGTCGATCACGCCCAGTTGTTTCAAATGCTGCGCGGTGACTTTCATCGCTTGCGCGGCATCGGGCGCTTTTTCTGCTGTACGCCACAAAATCGAGGCGCAGCCCTCTGGCGAAATCACCGAATAGATCGCATGCTCAAGCATGAGCACCCGCTCTGAACTGGCCAGAGCAACCGCCCCGCCCGATCCGCCTTCACCGACGATCACGCTGACCATCGGGACAGGCAAGGCTAGACAGGCCTCCGTCGAGCGAGCAATCGCCTCTGCTTGGCCGCGTTCTTCCGCTTCGACACCGGGAAACGCGCCTGATGTATCAACCAAAGTGACAACAGGCAGATTAAAACGGCCAGCGAGTTCCATCAGACGTATCGCTTTGCGGTATCCCTCTGGCTTACCCATGCCGAAATTGTGCCGGATCCGGCTTTCGGTATCATTACCTTTCTCATGGCCTATAAGCATGACTTTGCGACCATTCAGCCGCGCAAAACCGCCCATGATTGCTTGATCTTCACCGAAATAGCGGTCTCCACCCAAGGGCACAAACTCCTCAAAGGCATGTTCGACATAATCATTGAAGTGCGGCCTTTCTGGGTGCCTTGCGACTTGAGTTTTCTGCCAAGGGGTCAGCGAGCCATAAATGCTCTTCAGAAGGTCAGCGCTTTTGCCCTCCAACCGGGTGAGCTCAGGGCCAATATCGACATCACCATCCTCAGATGCGCTGCGCAAATCGGCAATGCGTTCATGCAGTTGGGCAATGGGTTTTTCAAACTCGAGATAAGCTGTCATGCCGAACGCGCTAACCCGATGCTGCGCCATGAGCAAGGGGGTGCCGCAGGTTTACCAACTCCACCAATCGCGCTGCATCAACGTGTGTGTAAATCTGTGTGGTGGCAATGTCAGCATGGCCAAGCAATGTTTGCAGAACGCGCAGATCCGCACCGCCCTCAAGCAAATGGGTCGCAAAAGCGTGGCGCAGGACGTGCGGGCTTATGCGCTTTGGATCAAGATCGGCCCGCGCCGCTAGTCCCTTAACCAGCTGAAATAACCTCACACGAGTAAGATGCCCGCTACGCGACGGGAAAAGGTACCGTGAACCATCAGGCCGAACCTCCAGCCAAGCGGCCAAAGCTTCGGCTGCTCGGTCGCTAACCGGCACTATGCGCGCTTGACCACCTTTGCCTGTGACTGTCAAAAAGGGCGCGTCGCGCGGCGCTGCATTGAGGGGCAAGGATACAAGCTCGGTCGCGCGCAACCCCGAACCATAAAGCATCTCAATCAGGGCCAACTGACGGATCGCGAGTGGTTTTGCGTTCCTTGCTTCAAGCTCTGCTCTTGCAAACAGCTTTTCAATATCATCATGCCCAAGGATTTTAGGAAGCGGCCGCCGCGATGGCGGTTTGGGTAAGGCGGTGGAGGGATCGTCGCTGCGCCACCCTTCATCCACCGCAAATCCAAAAAACTGGCGCAGTGCAGACGCTTTGCGCGCCACGCTACTAGGGGCGAGATCAGCCCAAATACCAGAAAGCCGCGCTACATCATCGCGCGACACTTGGGAAAGCTCGCCGAGCGTTTCCTGCGCGCCCTCCAAATCCCGACGATAGGCCGCCAAGGTGTTGGCCGCCGCGCCGCGCTGAGCCGCCAGATAATCGAGAAAAGCCTCTAGCGCCGCAGACATTAGCCGCGCGCAATCGCCTCCGCGGCGATCATTCGTGCCTCACCTGACATGCCCACCTGATTGAGGGCAGAGACGATATGATAGAGATGCTGAGGAGTCATTTGATCCCAGCTTGTGCCTTGCATGCCAAGACCCGCGAGCAGTGCCACCAATCCGGCGTTGCGGTAACTGGCAGCGGCAGAGATATTGCTGGCCCACTTGGTTCGCGCGGTTAGGCTGACTTCCAAATCTTCAGACAAAGGCGCCAAATCAGCCTGCGCTACCCTGCCCAACCCAGCAAGGCCAGCAAGCAAAAACTTCGACTTGCGCTCGCCTTCGCTGCTATCATTGCTAAAGTAGCTTTCAATATCGCCAGAAGGTATCGGCAATTGAGGATTGGCAGAAGACAACGCAATCATCGCCCAAGCCTCGCTGCCCTCATCAACCACACTGCTCCAAGCAGCAGCATCGCGGTCCAATCCTGCGGCGAGCATGGAGGTGATCAGCGGCGCTGCGTCATCGGCATAAGCACCATCAGCTGGCAGGCGCGCCGCGGCATAGGCTGTCATCACATAACGCCCATAATCGCCCGCGATATCTTGCGTTTCTTCAGGGCTATCTTCGGCATCTCCGCTCCAAAGTCCGCGCATAGCTGCAATTCTCGCTGCCGGATCGCTTGCAACAAAACTCTCGCGCAATCGCTGGGCCAATGCCATTGCCGGACCTTCTACATCCTTGTCCGCATAGATTTGGCTAAACAGTTCAACAATCGCCTCGCTCGAAATAATGCCCTCGCGCGCTGCACGCATTGCGCCGCTGGCGCGGTCGGTCAGCGGAACCATTGGCGCGGTAGCCCATATGCGCTGATAGTAGGGCCCAGCCTTGTCTCGCAGCGCCTTCGGTATTTCTTGCCCAACCGCATTGGCCAGCGCAAAACGCCAAGGATTGAGCTCTTCTACCCCTTCCCATTCCACCGTGACGGCCTGCCGGCCCTGTCCAGCAGCACCGGCAAATCGCTGCGCCAGATAGAGGTCAATTTCAGGCGCGTCCTTGTTCTTGATCGCTTTGTTAAGTTCACGATTGGCGCCGCTCACCTCACCAGAATAGGCCCGGCAAATAGCTTTAAGCATCATCCAGGTCGCGTCTTCACGTTCAGAATTGCCAAGCCGCACAACTGGGCAGGCACCAACGATGTCTGCCGTTGCAACATAAGCATCGACCCCGGCATCAGTCAGACCTTCACCCCAATTGCGCGTATCCACCTCTTGAACCAAGGCGCGCGCGGCGTGATGTTCACCCATGCGATTGAGCAGAGCGGCACGCATGGCGGTAAACTCTATCTGAGTCATCCCATCTGGTGCGGCCATCCGGCTGAGCAATGCCTTGCGCAGCATAATGTGGCCCCAACGCGAAACCAGTCTACCCTTTGTCCCTTGCAGCGCTGATTTAACCAACGAGGCGGGTTGTTTAGCTAGAGAACCGGCGGGCACGCCGCCCTCTGCTAACGACAAAACGCCAACTTGCTCCAAAGAACGGCGTGCAGCTGGCGGCATATCATAGCGCGGTTTCAGGCCCAGCAATTCGTCGAGATCATCGGTTGAAAGGTTCTCTAGCTCTTTGAGCGAGGGAATCCGGCTGAAATCGACCGAGCGCGAAGAATTGCTTGCGCGGCTTGAACTCCTCGATCCGCTTGCACGCGGCGCAGAAGAACCGCCCGAGGTTGTCGACTGAACAACCGGACGCGATACGCTTCGCGAATTTGCATTACCTTCCGACGGCGAAGGCAATGTGGGCAGCGTCGATATAGAAGGCCCGGGAGCAGGCGCGGGCGCGGGTGCGGGTGCGGGTGCGGGCGTAGGTGCTGGAGCAGGTTCATCAAAACCAGGCGGCAGCAACGATTCCTGCGCGCCAGCAAAAGTCGCGCCCAGCGCAATGGCAGCCACGCCGGTCAAAGCAACAATGCGTTTCATACGAGAAGCTCCTTGGAACCAAGGCCAGACAGCTCCACTGGCTGAGCAATGGGACGCAGTGCTTCTTCCCCACCATCAAACCAAGCGAGAAACACAATACTCATCAACAACAGCGCCCAAAGCGTCAAAATTCGTCCCTTTTCGCTCATTTGCAGCCCGACAATCATTGGGGTTTGCCCCAATTTGCTTTCATAACCATATTGCATGGAACTCTACCCTATCTATAGGCTTGGCGGCAATGGCACAAACTGCACCATCCCTAAGTTCCACTGAAATTGCGGAAATTCGCGATCGCCTTGACCGTCCAATCGTTTTGGTTGGACTGATGGGCGTCGGAAAATCCTCTGTAGGTAAGCGAGTGGCGCATTTCATGGATCGCGACTTTTGCGATGCAGATAGCGAGATAGAACTTGCCGCTCAGCGCAGCGTGGCTGAAATATTCGAAGAGTACGGGGAGCAATACTTCCGCGATGGTGAGCGCCGAGTGATCGCACGCTTGATTAAAGAAAAGCGCGGTGTAATTGCCACCGGTGGTGGTGCCTTTTTAGATGCGGAAACGCGCGCGCTGATCTTGGGTGAGGCAGTCGCTGTTTGGATTGATTGCGATATTGACACTTTGGTCGAGCGCACCAGCCGCCGCGACACGCGCCCTTTACTCAAGAATGGGGATCCGCGCGCAATACTGACCCGCTTGGAGAAAGAGCGCGGACCAATCTATGCCGAGGCGCAAATCCGGGTTGAAAGTATGGATGGACCGCATGACGACACCGCCATGCGCATTTTGGAAGGTCTAAAACAATGGCTGTAGTCCCTGTCGCCTTGTCTGGCCGCGAATATGAGGTGCGCATTGGCAACGGATTATTGAAAAACTGCGCAAACGAAGCCGCACCTCTTTTACGCAAAGACATTGTGCCGATCGTCACCGATAGCAATGTAGAACAACACTGGCGCGCGGCGGTGGAACTATCGTTATCAAATGCTGGAAAGAGAGCCGCATGGCATGTGGTCCAGCCTGGCGAAAGCGCAAAGAGCTGGCAGGGCTTAGAGGCTCTGACCGATTGGATGCTTGCCCAAGGGGTAGAGCGCGGCGATCATGTGCTTGCCCTGGGCGGCGGAGTGGTGGGCGACCTTACCGGATTTGCTTGCGCCATCCTCAAACGCGGCTGCGGCTTTATTCAAATCCCCACCACCTTGCTTGCTCAAGTCGATAGCTCGGTCGGCGGGAAGACTGCAATCAACACTGGCGCTGGCAAAAACTTGATCGGGGCATTCCATCAACCCTCGCTCGTTCTCGCCGATCTCGACTGCCTCGAAACTCTGCCCTTGCGCGAGATGCAAGCCGGTTATGCCGAAGTCATCAAATATGGCATCTTGGGTGATGTTGAGTTCTTTAGTTGGCTCGAGACAATGGGCCGCCATGTCATTGGGCGAGATGCCGAACCGCTCGAGATGGCGGTTGCCAATTCTGTCGCTGCTAAAGCGCGGATCGTCGCGGAAGATGAACGCGAGACGTCTGGCGCGCGCGCGCTGCTCAATCTCGGCCACACTTTTGGCCATGCATTGGAAGCGGAAACCGGCTTTTCAGACAAGCTCCTCCATGGCGAGGCAGTGGCGCTCGGAATGGTGCTAGCCGCGCGATATTCCGCACGGCGCGGCGAATTGAGCGCCGACGATGCTGGACGGATAGCGCGGGCCATCGCCAGTGCTGGTCTGCAATCCGATATTGCTCAGCTCGCGCTTGATTGCGATGGCCAGACACTCACCGATCACATGCTCCATGACAAGAAAATGGATGCAGGAACGCTGCCCTTTGTTCTGCTCAAAGGCATTGGCGAGGCCTATCTTGCCCGTGATGTAGAGCTAGTCGATGTGGCAGCGTTTCTGGATGAAGAGTTAGCCCGTTAGAGCGCTATTCTAGCTCCAAAATAACTGCATCCACTGCAAGGCTTTCACCTTCTTCTGCATTGATCTGGGCAATCACGCCCTCTTTCTCCGCGCGAAGGATATTCTCCATCTTCATCGCTTCCACCGTTGCGAGCGGCTGTCCGGGCTGAACCTCTTCACCCGCCTCCACATGCAATTTCACCAGCAGTCCGGGCATAGGGCAGATCAGCATCTTCGAGAGATCAGGCGGGATCTTCTCGATCATGTGCGTTTCAAGCGATGCAATCGAGGCGGGCAATACAAGCGCTTCATGCGATGCGCCACGGGTCGTTATCCGCCAGCGCACACCATTGCGCTCAATCTGAATGCCGAAATTGTTGTCGCCTGCCACATTGGCCGAAGTCTGGCCGACTTGCCAATCCCACGTCCCGTTGAGGCGTTGGTCATCGACCGTCGCACCGCCTTCTTCCAGCGTCACGGCGTAGGTCTGCGAGCCGATCTTGACCGACCACTCTGACGGTGGGTGCGGCAAGGCAGCAATCTGGCCCGAGATTTTCTGCGCACGAACTCTCGTGTCAAACTCAGCACCTGCGAAGAGAGCCGCGAGCTGGCGGAGCCATGCCTCGTCCGCCGACGCACCTTCGAAGCCATCGGGATATTCCTCAGCGATAAAGCCCGTGGTCAGCTCGCCTGATCGAAAACGCTCATGCTGCATAATCGCCGAGAGGAAATCGACATTGTGCCCCAGCCCCTTGATACGGAAATTGTCGAGCGCCGCGATCTGCTTATCCGCCGCTTCATCACGCGTTTCGCCCCATGTTACCAATTTGGCGATCATTGGGTCGTAAAACATCGAGACTTCGCCGCCCTCGTAAACGCCATCATCAACGCGCACGCCGTCAACGCCGCGCCGCCCATTGGCCGCGCCATCGTCTGTCCACCCTTCCAGCGGAGGCGAGTACTCTACTAAGCGTCCTGTTGAAGGCAAGAAACCGCGATAGGGATCCTCCGCATAGACACGGTTTTCAATCGCCCAGCCATCTATGCCAATATCGTCTTGGGTCAGCTCCAGCTTTTCTCCCGCTGCCACGCGGATCATCTGCTCGACCAGATCAACCCCCGTAATCGCCTCGGTCACGGGATGCTCGACCTGCAAACGCGTGTTCATTTCAAGGAAGTAGAAGCTCTCGCCAGTCTTATCTGCTCCACTGACGATCAGCTCAACAGTGCCGGCGGAATGATAGTCCACCGCCGCTGACAAAGCGACGCACTGCTCGCCCATAGCCTTGCGCATCTTGGGCGTAACAAAGGGCGAAGGCGCTTCCTCAACCACTTTTTGGTGGCGGCGCTGAATGCTGCACTCGCGCTCGTTGAGGTAGAGAATATTGCCGTGCTTATCGCCCAATATCTGGATTTCGATATGGCGCGGGTCTTCTATGAATTTCTCGATGAAAACACGGTCATCGCCAAAGGAATTCAGCCCTTCGCGCTTGGTCGCCTCGAAGCCTTCGCGCACATCTTGTTCGCTATAGGCAAGCCGCATGCCCTTGCCCCCGCCACCAGCGGAAGCCTTCATCATCACCGGATAACCAATGTCATTGCTGATCTCGACTGCGTGATCGGTGTCGCGGATTTCACCGACAAAACCGGGGACGACATTGACGCCCGCTTCCTTCGCCAGCTTTTTCGATTCAATCTTGTCGCCCATCGCGGCAATCGCGCCCGCTGGAGGCCCGATAAAGGCGATCCCTTCCTTGTCGAGCGCTTCGACAAAGGACGCGCGCTCTGATAGAAAGCCATAACCTGGATGCACTGCCTCAGCGCCCGTTTCCTTGCAAGCAGCGATGATCTTTTCCGGGATGAGATAGCTTTCCGCAGCAGGCGGCGGGCCAATATGCACAGCCTCATCCGCCATCTTCACAAACGGCGCGCGCGCATCCGCATCGGAATAGACCGCAACGGTGGCGATCCCCATCCGGCGAGCAGTTTTGATAACACGGCAGGCGATTTCACCGCGATTGGCAATCAGGATCTTGGAAAACAAGCGAATACCTCCGCTGAACATTACGTAGTTAGCTAGGTGCTATGCCGAGGGATTGGCACCTGTGCAACCTATCAAAAAACGAGCATCAAAGCCCGGCGAGAGCCTGCTCCAGATCGCCTTTGATGTCGTCGATATGTTCAATTCCAACCGACACGCGAACAACATCCGGCCCCGCACCCGCAGCGATCAGCTCGGCTTCTTCGAGCTGGCTGTGTGTAGTGGAGGCAGGATGGATGATAAGCGAGCGCGTATCGCCAATGTTGGCAAGGTGGCTGAACAGCTTCACGCCCTCAACGAGCTTCACGCCTGCGTCATATCCACCTTTAAGGCCGAAGGTGAACACCGCGCCGCCGCGACCGCCGAGATACTTTTGAGCATGGGGGTGGTATTCACTGTCGGGCAGACCCGCATAGCTCACCCAATCCACCTTATTGTGCCCTCTGAGCCAAGTGGCCAGCGCCAGCGCATTCTCGCAATGCTTGTCCATCCGCAGATGCAAAGTCTCCATGCCTGTCAACGCCAGAAACGCATTCATCGGCGCCATCGCGGGGCCGAGATCGCGCAGTCCGAGCACACGGCAAGCAATGATAAAGGCAATCGGGCCAATCGGTTCCAGCGCATCGGCCAAAACCGCGCCATGATACGAACCATTAGGCTGGGTCAGCGAGGCGAATTTGTCGCCTTGCGCTTTCCAATCAAACTTGCCGCTATCGACGATAATTCCGCCAATCGCGTTGCCATGACCGTTGAGGAATTTGGTAGTCGAGTGGACGACTATATCCGCGCCGTGTTCAAACGGGCGGCATAGCGCTGGTGACGCCATAGTGTTGTCGACCATCAGCGGCACACCGCCATCATGCGCAACCTTGGCAATCGCCTCGATATCCTGCACGACACCGCCAGGGTTGGCGAGGCTTTCGATGAAGACCACGCGGGTCTTGTCATCCATCGCAGCGGCAACATTGGCCGGATCATCGGCATCGACAAAGCGCGTTTCCCAGCCAAACTTTTGGAACGCTTCACCCAGTTGATTGAGCGATCCGCCATAGAGTTTCTTGGCGGCGACAATATTGCATCCGCTCTCCATCAACGTGTGAAACGCGATCAATTGCGCCGCGTGGCCAGAGGCGACACCCAACGCACCCACACCGCCTTCTAGCGCTGTGACTTTCTTTTCCAGCGCATCATTGGTGGGGTTCATAATGCGGGTATAGATGTTGCCAAACTCGCTCAGCGAGAACAGGTTTGCCGCATGTTCGGCGCTGTCAAAGACATAGGAGCTTGTCTGATAAATCGGTGTGATCCGCGCATTGGTGGTAGGATCAGGCTCGCACCCTGCGTGCACAGTTGCTGTTTCGGGCTTCATGGGGATGTCGGTCATTACGTATCTCTCCGGTCGGGAAATTTGCTTGCCGCAACATTAGCGAGGCTGAGGGGAAATGCGAGAGGGAGTTGAAGATCTGAGCCTTTACTCCGCAGCTTCCTCAAGCCCATCGAGCGGCGGCATATTATGGCCCAGCAGCGTCAAAATATCCGCTGCGCATTCCACCACATTGGAGCCGGGGCCATAGATCCCCTGTACTCCCGCTTCACGCAGGAAATCATAATCCTGCGGCGGGATCACCCCGCCTGCGGTGACTTTGATATCAGGCCGCCCAGCCTCGCGCAGCAGTGTGATCAGCTCAGGGATCAGCGTTTTGTGCCCAGCAGCGAGCGAGCTTGCGCCGATAACATCCACATCCGCCTCCAATGCCATTTTCACTGTCTCTTCCGGGGTTTGGAACAGCGGGCCGGAGATCACTTCAAAGCCCATGTCGGCAAAGGCGCTTGCGATGACATTGGCCCCGCGATCATGCCCGTCCTGCCCCATTTTCGCGACCATGATGCGGGGTTTACGACCAAGACGACGCTCAACCGCGTCTACGCCATCGGTCACTTGCGCCCAGCGCTGATCAAATTCGTAAGCGCTAGCGTAAACGCCCGACACAGGCTTTGGCGTAGCGTCATGGCGCCCGAAGACTTCTTCCATCGCGGAGGAAATCTCGCCCAAGGTTGCATCATGCCGCGCAGCTTCTACCGCCAGCTCAAGCACATTGCCATCGCCCGCCGACCCTTCAGTCAAAGCTCTCAATGCCGCCTGACACGCCGCTTCATCGCGCCCCGCTCGCACTTCTTTCAAACGAGCAATCTGCCCTTGGCGCACCGCGTGATTGTCCACTTCCAGCGTTTCGATCTGCTCTTCTTCCGCGAGCTGATATTTGTTGACACCAACGATCACCGTCTCGCCCTTGTCTACGCTCGTCTGCTTTTGCGCGGCGGCTGTCTCGATCGCGGCCTTCGGCGCGCCGGTTGCTACATACGCAGTCATCCCGCCAGCCGCGTCGACTTCAGCGATCAGCTTTTCGGACTCCTCGACCAGTTTCGCAGTGAGAGCTTCGATGTAATAGCTGCCGCCCAAGGGGTCGACGACATCGGTGATGCCGCTTTCCTCTTGCAAGACGAGCTGCGTGTTGCGCGCGATCCGGGCGCTAAAGTCCGTTGGCAAAGCAATCGCTTCATCCAGCGCATTGGTGTGGAGCGACTGTGTCCCGCCAAGGGTCGCGGCCATCGCCTCAACCGTGGTGCGGATGACGTTGTTATAAGGGTCTTGCTCTTGCAAGCTCACACCGGACGTCTGGCAATGGGTGCGCAGCATTTTTGAGCGCTCAGCTTTTGCGCCCAGCCCATCCATCACATTGTACCACAAAGTGCGCGCGGCGCGTAGTTTGGCGATCTCCATGAAGAAATTCATGCCGATGCCGAAAAAGAACGACAGCCGACCCGCAAAGGCATCAATATCGAGGCCCGTTGCCATTGCGCGCTTCGCATATTCCTTGCCATCAGCGATGGTGAACGCGAGCTCTTGCACCGCTGTCGCGCCTGCTTCGTGCATGTGATAGCCGGAGATCGAAATACTGTTGAATTTCGGCATGTTGGCGCTGGTGTAGCCGATGATGTCCGATACGATCCGCATGCTCGGCTCTGGTGGATAGATATAGGTGTTGCGCACCATGAACTCTTTGAGGATGTCGTTCTGGATCGTGCCCGAGAGCTTCTCGGCCGAGACCCCCTGCCGCTCGCCCGCTACGATATAGAACGCCAGAACGGGGATCACCGCACCGTTCATTGTCATCGAGACGGACATAGTGTCGAGCGGGATCTGGTCGAACAGGATCTCCATATCCGCGACCGTATCAATCGCCACGCCCGCCTTGCCGACATCGCCGACAACGCGCGGGTGATCGGAGTCATAGCCGCGATGCGTGG
>CAZAIG010000009.1:0-27921 GCA_964485135.1 uncultured Porphyrobacter sp.
GCGATGGCGGATCAGTTGCACGGCCTTTTGACCGGACAAGATCAGCACCGGCCGCGCCTCCACATCACTATTCAGAACAAGGTCACGATTGAGGAGGCAAAGGTGCTTCAAGCGCAGCTGGCAGGTGAGATTGAGCCCTACCGGTTCGTCTTTAGGGGGGTAGGGCTATATTACTATCGCGGAGGGCCATGGGAGCTTCACCGCGAGTATATTTTCAGAGGCAAAACCCGCAGCTTTTAGCGCGCAATTGCGGCAAGGTTGCAGCAGGGTGTTGACCGGCGCGCATCTGCGCCCTAAACGCGCCGCCTTGCCCATGAGAATTCGCCGCAAGCATGCAGCGCGGTTCTGGCTTACGGGGCGGAGTAGCTCAGCTGGTTAGAGCAGCGGAATCATAATCCGCGTGTCGGGGGTTCAAGTCCCTCCTCCGCTACCAAATTTTCAATGACTTAGTGAGATTTTGGAGTTCTGAGCCTAGATTTAGGCTCGGTATAGGCTCCGTGCCATTACGTTACGGAATCAGCAACTTATCCTTAACCGCTGCATCCTAACTTGACTTGCCGAATCGACCGGCGTGTTGCCAAGCCGGATGGGCAATGCGATCCGGTTCCCGAATGCGTCCTCCCAATTTATGAAGTCGGCCGTGCGCGCGTAAGAGACCATTGTGTTCATTGTTGAACCCGGCTCCACACGCCACACCCACGCCAAATGCAGCTTGCCATCCGGGCCGCGCACAGGATTGGAGACATAGGCGTTCTGCTCGCCTTCGCCGTCAGTGAAGCCTTGCTCAAGAATTTTTGACCAAGTCTGTGTCGCGGCGTCATAACGATAATAGATCTCGTTCCCGTTCCAGCTGCCGCCGACGCGGAAACGGAACAGCAATGTGCCATCATCGGAGCGTACAAAACGGGGATACGTCATGCGCCGCTCCAGCGCAGGGTCAACCATTACTTCGACACGTTTGAGCGACCGGATTTCTCCGGGATGCTCGGTCTTGTAATAGACCAGCCGATCCACGTGCATATTACCCATAATATGGAAATGCCGATCAGAACTGATACCCACCGCCGCCGAATTGTGATTGTTCCAACCCAGCATTGTATCGAGCTGCTTGTAACTCCACACGGACCCATAAAACGCCTGATTGGTCGTGGTCCGGCGATGCGCCACAGTCAGATTGCGCGTGGCGTTGTAATAGGCGACGATTTGATCTTTGCCCTCCGTCACGAGATCGAAATTCACCCGCGTTGATGACCAGGCGAGATCGATAGCGGATGTTTCCACCACTTGCCCCACGCTTGCATCTGTTGGGCAAGCGTCACGTGCCTGTATGGCCGGAGCAGAGGCCAACACCCCAAAAGGCACGGCGATCAATGTCATCACTCTTATGACACGCAAGGCCACTCTCCCACAGATTCGGCCAAACCGATTGCGCGCATGGCGGACATCACTCGCGCTCGACCGGCATTTTGGCCCCATGCTCGGCACGCCACGCGGCCAGCCTGGCGCGCATCATCGCAGCGACATCGGGCTTTTCGACAGCAAGATCGCGAGTCTCATAAGGATCATTCGCGAGATCGTAGAGTTGGACGGCGTCATCCTCGAAGAACTGAATCAGCTTCCAGCGCTCATCGCGGATTGCCCCACCCGGACGCCACCGCGTCGCATGGTAGTGTGGGAAGTGCCATGCCAGCATTCGTTGCTGGGATGAGGCTGATAGCAAGTTGACCCCATCAAGATCTCCGGATTGCTCAATCCCGGTGAGGCCAAGCAGAGTTGGCAGCAAATCGATAGATGTGGCCAGCCGATCATTTCGCTCTCCCGCGCGCGTCACTCCGGGCGCGATAATTGCCAAGGGGACGCGAATTCCCCCTTCATACAGCCAACCCTTCGTTCCGCGCATGGGTTCATTCGATGTCGGGGCCTTGTTGGGATCGCTACGCCGCACTGACAATCCGCCATTGTCTGAGGTAAAAACAATCACGGTCCGATCCAGAATTCCTGACCTCTCCAGCTGTGCGACAATTCGGCCAACCTCAGTATCGACGGCTGCAACCATAGAAGCATAGACTGGATCGTCCTGACGACCCTTGCCCTTCTGACCGAAGCGCATGTCGCGCGGCACAGTGGTGTCAGCGTCCAATTGAGCGGCTTTCGCACGGAAATGGTCGATATGAGCAGGCGCTTCATTCAAGGGAGTGTGCACTTGGTAAAAGGCATGCACCGCCATGAATGGACGATTTTCGTTCTGCTGAATGAAGTTGGCCGTTTCGCGGCCCAATCTTTCGGTCAGGAACTCGCCATCTGGCCCATCACTCAAAGACGGGTTGCGGTGCGGTGCAAAATACGCCCCCGCGGCTCCTCGCCCTCTGGGCGCTCCGGGCGACCAACCGCCGATGTTAAAATCAAATCCCTGATGCTGCGGCCAAAAAGGTTCGGTTTGGCCCAAATGCCATTTGCCGACAAAGGCGGTGATGTAACCCGCGTCGGAGAAATACTCCCCGATTGTCCGCGCATCTAAGGGCAACGCATCAGGAATAGAGGGTGTGTCGAGCTTCACCGGTTGTTTGGGTTTGTAGCCCGGAATCCAGTCAGTAATGCCAAAGCGCACCGGATCCCGACCCGTCATCAGCGCGGCCCGGCTCGGCGAACAAACGGGCGAGGCGGAATAGGCGTTGGTGAACACCATCCCTTGCGAAACCAGCCGATCAATGTTCGGCGTTTCGTAGAATGTGGAACCGGAAAAGCCCGTGTCGCGCCAGCCCATATCATCGACCACAAACACAACGACATTGAGCCGTTGATCCAACGCCTCCTTGGCAACGGCCGCAGCGCGGCTTTGCGGAGACACGCCTGTTGTCATTGGGGCGCAAGCGGCGGTCAAAAAAACCGCCAGCATTGCGACGGCGCGGGCAGATGGCAGTGATAGAGAGGCTTTCAACATGGCTCGGCCATCAAGCCAGCACGCCTTCTTTCAACATTTCGGCACAATTGTGCGCGGCTCTCGCGGTCATCGCCATGTAGGAGATGGACGGGTTTTGGCAGCCGCCCGATGGGAAGCATGAACCATCTGTGATGAAGACGTTTTTCGCCACATGCAGCTGGTTGAACTTGTTGGTCACGGATTCTCTCGGATCATCACCCATCACGGCTCCGCCCATTTCGTGAATGCGCCCACCGGGAATTTCCACTCGGCCGAACTCCTCGATGTCCACGGCTCCGGCAGCCTCCAGCATTTCTACGGCATCGCTGCGCAGTTGCTTGCTCATATTGCGCTCATTGTCCGAAATGCGGACATTGAAATGCAACAACGGCAGACCCCATTTGTCTTTCTCGGTCGGGTTGAGTGTCACCCTGTTCGAAGCGCGTGGTAACATCTCGCCAAATCCGGAAAGACGAACTTGCCACGGCGCTGGCTGGCGCGCAGAATGTTTGTGATGTGCGCCAAAACCCGGGCCCCAGGCGAGCCGCTCCGGGCCAGCGCGGCTCGAGCCGCTTTGGTATGCGCCGCCCCGCAAATAGCCTTCGCCAGGCTCCGCAATATTGCGGAAACGCGGGATGTAGAAACCCGTTGGCCTGCGTCCCTCATAATAGCGGTCCTCTAGCCCGGGCATAGTGCCACGCGCCCCGCCTGCCACCACGTGATCAGTGATATAGCGACCCACCTTGTCATGCGTGTTGCCCAGCCCATTTGGCATCGCGTCAGACTGCGATTGGAGCAGCACTTGAACGCTGCCAAAGGCAGAGGCACATAGGAACACGACACGGGCGCTGTAGGTTTTGCCCTCTTTCGTGTTGGCGTCGATGGCACGGACGCCCGTCACTTTTTCGTTCGCGGCATCATAGACCAGCTCAGTGACTATCGTGTCGTTTACGATGGTCATGTTGCCGGTTCTTTCCGCCGCGGGCAGGCTTGCGCTCAGGCTCGAATAATAAGCACCGAAAGAGCACCCCCGATTGCACAAGGTCCGTGTTTGACAGACGACCCGGCCAAGCTCCTCCTGCTCCGGCGTCGGCTTGGTCAAATGGGCGCAACGGCCGTTGATCAAATGGCGGCCGGGGAAACTGGCTTCCAGTTTCTCGCGGAGGATTTTTTCGGGCGCGGTCAATCCGAAAGCAGGCTGGAAAACACCATCAGGCACATTCTCGACGCCAGCGGCCTCACCGGCAATACCCACAAATTGATCCACTTTGTCGTACCAAGGTTTCAAATCATCATACGTGATCGGCCATGGCACACCGTTGCCATCTTTGGCATTGGCTTCGAAATCGACAGGCCCCATGCGGTAAGTCTGCCGCGACCACAGCACGGATCGACCGCCAGTGTTGTGCGCTCGCACCCAGCTCATTTGAGTGCCTTCCTCCACTGTATAAGGCGCATCTTCAAAGCGCACGAACCAGTCGAGATTGTCTGGCTTCAGTGCGTATTTTACCTCGGCCCAGTTCTGATCTTCAAGAAGCTCTTCGGGTACCAACTCGAAATTCTTGCGCTCCCACGGCTGGAGCATATCGGTGTATTCGGGGCCCCTATGTTCAATATGGCGACCACGCTCAATCACCAGCACTTTGAAGCCGCGCTCGCACAGCTCCTTGGCCGCGTAGCCGCCGCTCATCCCTGATCCGACAACGATTACATCAAAATCTTCAGCCATGTGTTTGTACCCGTCCCAAAAAAGTCACAATGCCCAGCTGCGACCGATTTCCGCCATGGGCGCATCGGCGCGGGCGTCTGGGCCGGGGATCAGTTCATATTGCAGCTCCTGCGTGCAGCCGATTTCAGACCAGTAATAACCGCGATAGACCAGCATCTTGAGGTCGCGATATCCCGAAAATGCGTCTGGCTCTGCTTTCCCATTATCCTTTGTCTTGCCGCCCATTGCCTTGTCAGGCTTTTCTGCAAAGCAAAGTCTTTCATACTCTTCCAACACCGCTTCTCTGTCAGCATTGGACAGTGAGACGAAGCTGCCACCCTTAGCATCACGCGCGCGGTCATCGAGCAGTGTCAGCGCGGCGGTGATATTCTCCCGCGTGGAAGCCATCGCCCATTCATGCATCATCCGTTGGACGAAATCGGGCACGCCAGCACCTAACGCGCCAGGCGTGTCAGTGGCAGGGATCAGCATATCGCTGAGCTGAGTAAGCAGATCGAACTGTGAAGCGGAGAAATTGGCTGCACCACTAGTGGCCGTGCCGCTGCATCCGGCCAAGCCGCCGCCCAGCACCGCGACGCCGACAAGCGCCAAACCCGATGACGCCAGAAACCGGCGGCGTGAGCTGGCAAATGGTGTGTTGCTGTTGGAAGCCATCAGGGCCTCTCCCTCCTCAAAAATCGATCAAGCACGGCTCATGCCGAAAGGCTCTCCGCCAGAGCGCGCACGCGGGCGATCGCGGCGTCTTCGCCCCCCTTCACAGGGAAGCATTCCAGCCCAATTGGCCCGGCAAAGCCAAGCCGGCGCGCCTCGTTCAAAATGTATGTGTAGTTCATCTCGCCGGTGCCCGGCTCATGCCGATCTGGCGAGTCCGCGATCTGGAGCAGCGCGCATTGGTCAATACCTTTTTGCAATTGGTGCACGACATTGCCTTCGGCGCGTTGCATGTGAAACAAATCCCAATTCAGCTTCACATGGGCGCTGCCGATGGATCGAGCAATTTCAACCGCATCCTTCGCTCCATTGATAAAATAGCCGGGATGGTTGTAGGGATTAAACGGCTCGATACAGGCGATCACCCCAGCCGCTTCGAACAACGGTGCAACCTCTGCTAGCCGGTCGCGATAGGCAGTCAGCATGTCTTGATGCGTCATCCCCGCGACCAGCCGATGCCCGACAATTGTGCCATAGCGTGCTCCCAGAAGATCGATCTTGTCGAGCGAAGCGGACACCGCGTCGCGCATCTCTGCCGGAGTCGCACTTGCGACATCGGGCACTTTCACTGTGCAGTGAATGATGTTTAGCCCCGCATCACGGCTGTATTTCTTGAGCATGGCTGGATCGCGCTGATTGGCTCCCAAGCTCCACATTTCCACCGTGCTGAAACCGGCACGTGCGGCCGCATCGATCCGCTGGGTAAGAGGCGCAGGACGCCACCACGTTTCGATATTGATGGTGAAGCGATCCAACCGCGACCCGGCGTTTGGCAATGCAATGTCGTTTGATGCGGGGCCAGCGTTGGCAGACCCGGCAGCACAAGCGGAGATAAGCCCTGCCGCGCCCACAGCCCCGGCTGCGGAAGCCAGCGCCTGACGCCGCGAAAGCCCCGCTCTCTGCATGGAGGAACTGACATCCATCTCGCCGCGTATGATCATGCGATGATCATGCCTTTCAGCGTATCCGCCGCCGCGCGCAAGCGTTGGGCATGAACTGCTCTGAGCTTGTCATGTTCGACAAAAAAGTGTTCTAGCCCGGCCTTGCTCGCCTTAAGGAAATAGGACTGGAAATCGGCAACGCCCTCGCCCGGTAAAGCCATCTCGCCAGCGGCGGTAATGTCCTTCACATGGCAGGTAACAATTCGGCCCGCATGTTGGTCAATCAGCGCCAACGGATCCTGTTTGGCAGCGAGCACCCAGTAAAAATCGAGCTCAAGCTTCACAAGGTCGGGCGACGTTTCACCGGTCAGGATATCGAAACCCGTACCTCCCCCGTCGAGAGGATCAAATTCAAAAGCATGATTGTGATAGGCGAGGCTGAGACCATGATCGGCCAGCCGAGTGGCCGCATCGGTGCAGGCCGCAGCCCCCATCCTCCATTGCTCCACCGTTGAGCGCATGGACTTGGGCACAGCCGGAAGCACCACATGCCGCGCGCCGATAGTCTTTGCCATCTCGACAACCCGGTCGAGCCGCCCGGTTAGCGCCGATAACCCCACATGCATGGCAGGCGCGACCAATTCTGTTTGGTTGAGCATATCTTTCAGCTCCGCCGGTTCGCGGTCGAAGTAGCCGCCCGAGCCGAACTCGACCTCGGCAAAGCCGGCAGCAGCGACAGCCTTAAGCGCGGCCAAAGGATCGGACTGAAATGTATCGCGGATCGTAAACAGCTGTATGCCCGGACGCGCGAGCTTTGTTGTCGGCGAAGTGTCTGGGCCTATGTGTGTAGAACAACCCGAGAGTGCTGCAGTAAGCAGCGACGCTCCGGACATAGCGACAAACTGGCGGCGCGAGGGAGCAATCACGTTCATGCGCTGTCCCAATTGCGCATGGTAATTTGCGCTCTTGCCAAATGATAGTCCGTAAACAGCTTTTCACAGCCAACCATTTCGGCAGTCACGCGTGTATCGATCTGATCTGACAACGCCCTCTCTCCCGCGGATTCCGAGTGATGTTCACTTGAATCTACAGCAATTGCAAGACCCAAACTTCGCGATTTCGCTCATAAATGATCAATTGTGATTGCTTTAGGGCTGGTCGGCCGGATTGGGCGCGGGTGTCAAAGGCAGCCTGTGCTGCGCGATATTGTAAGTCAGGATGCGGATGTTTCGCCAGGCGATCCAGTCTCCCGGCTTGCCCATCGTCCTGCCAGGGGGCACACTGTGGACTTGCAGTCCTATAACCCCCTCGCGCAAATTCTCATCCTCTGTATGTACGCACAAGGCACCGTTCAAATATATGCGCAGGTCGCTGCCCAGCGCCTCTATGCGCATAGCGTTCCATCCCTCTCGCGCGAAACTGTCTTTGCAGGGGTTTGCCTCTTCCAGCGGAACCAACCAGCCCCGCAGCGCTTCTTCAAACAATCCACCTGTCCATGCGCGTTTGCTGGGGTCGATTTCTGCCTGATATCCGAACAAGCGCCCATCGCGATAATCAGGATCGTAGCCCCCGCGAAAGATAATCCCGGAATTGAGCGATCCGCCGGATAAGAACTCCGTCTCGAAGATGAAGTCGGAATAAGTCAACTGGGTCACAAGGAACGCGTTCGGCTGGTCGGCAACGGCGGTGCCTGTGATTACACCATCAGCAACTGCGAATTTGTGCGTCCCACCATGGACGCGCCATCCGTTAAGGCTTTCGCTATCGAACAGAGCGATCCAAGCTGGTTGCGGCGGGTTCGCGGGTGGGGGCTGGGATGCGTTCATGCAGGCAGCAATGGGCAATGCCAGAAATAGTGCCCCTAGGATGCGCATGCTTTGCACGATAGACCTAATTCCAACTGATCGAGGCATGATAGTCAGCCCATTGCTCATGCTGACTATGACTGATGTTGCGCAGTAATGATCACAATTTCTGGCAATCTGGCAACCCTTTGCTATTCAAATGGTATGCAAATCTTCTCACTCATGATCGCGTTTTCTGTCCGTCGTCAGATAGAATCGGACTAAGCTTAAAGGCTGCTCATAGCACGGCAGGTACGTCGCAAAATTGATCAGCTTTTTAGGCGGTTAGCACAAGCTGCGATCGATTAGGACTATGGGATATGCCTTAGTTTACCGAGTTAAGCCCTCGATCAGGCGCATTTGGTCCGACAACTTCCTTAGCACTAAATGTCCAATCTCCTGATCCGACCTCAAACTTGATGTACTTAGCATCTGCACCGACAAATTTGATATGCTCGTAGGCGCGTCCCGCTGGATCAGAAGGTGATCCGTTGGCCCAAATGGCGCGGCCGTTTACCGTGATAATTCCTATCTCGAAATGTTCCTTGGGAATTCCGACCATCGCCACCGTATTGCCAGGCGTATCCAGTGCTATCGAAATCTTAGTGTCATCACGATTCATCTCGAATGCAATGTCGCCTTGAACGCTGGGCACCAGTTGTTTCACATACTTCAGATGCGCCAGATTGGGCATGATCTGATAGGTTTTCCAGCCGATTGAGGTGGGCTCGATGCCGGCAATATGCTGGCTCAGAAATGTGGCAGGGGCGTTCCAGGCATGATTTTCCGTGCCGCCGCTGGGAAGATATTCGGCCAGAGTGGAAAGCGCCGGATTATCGACCTGCTCTGCATAACGCTGCTTCATTCTCGCCAGGGCATCCTCATACCGCCCCGCTTTCGCCATCGCTTGATAGACCATCCATTCGAAATGGGGGCTGGCGAACTGATTGGGAACCAGGACATTATCAACGATGGCCTGATATTGCTCAGGCTCAGCCAGGCCGAACAGAATCGCAATGGCGTTGGCTCTGTCATCCTTGAGCGTCTCTGGTTTGCTGCTGAAGAAGCCGTCCTGCCAGAAATGTTCCTGATAAGCGCGCTTCAGTTCGTCGATCCGCCTGTCGTAGAACGCCAGATGCGTTGGATCGTCAAGCTCCAGCGCCATCTTGCGGGCGGAGACTAGGGCGCTGTAATACAGTGCGTTCTGGATAGCCTGGTAATCGATCGTCTCTTGCGGCCCCCAGTCGGTCCAGTTCCAAGCACCATTTCTCAAGACAATCAGGCCATTGTCTCTGGTCTGCCAAAGTGTGAGATAGCGATGCACATAAGGGTACGCGTAGCGCAGCGTCTCTAGGTCGCCGGTATTATAGTAATAATGCCAGATACCCTGCTCTATGAATTGCAGGCTTTGCGCAGGAAGCTCTCGGAACCGGCCCGGCCCAAGTCCGGCAAAAATACCGGATTCGGTGTCGCTGAAAGCCATGGTGACCGTGATGGCTTTCTTCAGCAGGTCCCGGCCCGGCTGGTCCATGACGTAGAACAGGTAGCTCGCCTGGTCAGCGACATCACCAATCCATAGGCCGCGCTCTCGGTCCGGCGTGTCCATAAAGTTGTCGCGCGCGCAAATGTACAAGGTGTTCTCTGACATTTGCCAGATGCGCGTGAGCCAGGAATCATCGCTTTCAAAATGCCCCTGCGGTTTGCCCACGCCGGTCCACCGGTATTTCAGGCCATGGACGGTCACCCCTGCCGGGATATTGTACTTCAGAATTCTGGCGTTCAACCAGGAGTAGGATTCAAATTGCTGGCGGCCGTTTGTGGTGGTGTAGAAAGTGTCGATCGTATTGCGCGTCATGTTGGAGCCGATTGAGATTTTCAGCCCTTCATCCGCCTCTATGTCGAAATAGGGTGTGACGTTCTTGTTGAAATCCAGAATGCACTCGATGGTCATGCCGTCACTTACAAACGGGAAACGGTTCTCAGGATAATTCTCGCAATTCGCCAGTCCGAAATTGGTCAGTGGTGGCACGTCGCTCTTGAACAGATCGAAGAAGGGCGCCCGGGGCGGCTTGCGGCCAGCCTTTGCCGCGTCCCAGGACGAATCGTCATAATCGGCCCGGTACCAAGCGGCGTCACTCCAATCGCCCAACGACTTACGGGCGTCATAGTTTACGCTCCACGCAGCGATCCTGAATGGCGGTTTCTTCTCGACGGGCTGATAGGCTGTATGCGCTTTGGCTTTCCAGGACGCATCGGACACGATCAATTGATCGCCGATCTGGGCCTGAAACAGGAAACCAGGTCGGCCCGTGGAAATATGGGTGCCCTTGGTACCATTATCGCCGTAGTACCAGGCGAGGGCGGCAATCGTGTTTTCGCCTTCTTTGAGGTAGGGCGAGATATCGATGGCGTCGTAATATTTATGCGATGCGATGGGGAAGTTGTCGACCCGCGGAGCGGGTTTTACCGGGCTTGGTCCACCGGTGTAGCTTCCCTCGAATACGACGAGCTCACCATTGATCCATAACCAGTATTTCGTGTCAGCGCTAACATAGGCGATTGCTTCGCCATCGATTTCGGAAACGGTGAAGTCCTTGCGCAAAGCAGCCCAGCTATTGGGAATGACGGCTCTCTCGTTGGCCCAGATCCATTCGGCTTGCCAGGTGACAGCGTTCGCTGCGGGCGCACTCAGAATCCAAATCACTGCTATAATCGATGCTAACACATTTGTGATCTTCATGGCCGTTCTCCGTTTGCTAACGGCGAGATATCCCGTTGCCCAGACAGCACAGCCAATTGCGATCTTTTTGATGGTGACCTGACTTCGAGATCATGCTTCAGTCCGGCCACCATTCTTCTATCTCGCCCCGTATGGTTTCGATCCGACCAGATTGGCTGGAATCGGATGCAAGGTCGATGGTCTCATTTGGATCAGACGCAAGATTATAAAGTTCTGGCGCGCTCTGATCGTGATCGTTGAGGATCAGCTTCCAGTCGCCCTTGCGAGCCCAGCGATGTGTCATGTTGACCTTTGGATCGTCTAGTTTGAGCGAATTGTGGTAATAGATTTCACCAAAGATTGTTCGCGGTGCGAAGCTTGAACGACCCTCTATAAAGGGGCGCAGGTTTCGGCCATTCAGTTCAGGGTTCTGCGGTGCCCTGGCGAACGCCAGAGTAGTCGGGAAAAGGTCGATCGAACTTACCAGTTCATCCTCATAACGCGCGGGTTCGATGCGCCCTGGCCAGCGGACAAACACGGGTGTTCGCACTCCGCCTTCATAAGGCGATTGTTTGCTACGCGCATCGAAGCGAAGGTTACGCCCTTGTAGATCGCGAAAACTCTCGCCATCGCGATTGGGTAGCCAACCGTTGTCGACAATGAACATGATAACGGTGTTGTCTGCTTTCCCGCTCTTCTCGAGCAGATCTATCAGCTCGCCGACTGTGTCATCGAGCCACGAGATATTGGCGTAGTAACCAACTTCCCGCTTTCCTAGACCTTTGCCACGGAAAGGCTCTTTGTAAGCCTCAACGGCATTGAACGGAGCGTGCGGAAGGTATGGCGCGAACCAGATGAAAAACGGGTCGTCGTCAACATCGCCCAGAAATTGCTTGATCGGCTCCATAGTCTTACGGCCAATTCTCAGCCCGGCATCGCCGTGCCGCGTCCCTTGCGTCATCCCGTCAGTAAACCCGCCATTGGTATAAATACCTTCCCAGAATTTGCCGGTTTGCAGGCTCCGGTATCCTCTCGCTTGCAACGCACGAGGAATGGGTTCCTGCATCTCAAGAAACCGGAAAGTGGCCGAATGGGGAATGCCATCGGGCGGATCATTAAAACAAATGCCGTGCTCAAACGCGTATTTGCCAGTGATCATGGTCGCGAGTGAAGCGCGACAAAGGCTGCTGGGCACATAACCATTGGGGAACAGCGCCGATTCCGAGGCCAGTTTATCAAGATGCGGGGTGCGCACCAGATCGTGCCCCATAAATCCAAAATCGCTGTAGGCCTGATCGTCGGCAATGATCCAGATGATGTTGGGCGGTGTTTCAGTCGAGCGGATCACTCCCGAAACTGGGCCATCCTGCGGCATGGAACAGGCCATCACCGCGAGCGAGAGGCCTAGCCATGCGATCAAACGGCCGAAAAGCTTTTGCGTCATGAAGATGGCTCCCAAGCGCCGGCTGAAGTCAAGCGATAACTGTGTTTCCCCGGCGCCACCTTCACCCCATCAGAAGGCAGACCCGCAAGGCTGACCGTCGCCATTGTGTTTTCCGGAATCTCGATGTCCCATACAATCGCATCCTGCTCACGCTTCCAAGCACTATGTATGGAGCCGTATCCCGTCTTGAGCGATACAGTCGCCTCGTCGAGATCTTTCGGGAAAACCGGTCGCAGAAAAAAGTGCTTGTAGCCTGGGTTTTCTGGGTCGGGATTGATTCCGCCCAAGCCGGTATAGAACCAGGCATCATATCCGGCCTTGAAAGGATGGTTGAGCGAGCGACGCGGCTCAGCATCCTTTCCGGGCACAAAAAGGGTCACGTCTTCCCACAAAGTCGTGCCTTGGAGTTCGTCAAAGAGATACGAATAGCCCGGCGATCCGGGCGCTGTGAACACACCAAGAGCGGTGTCCCCGTGGCCGTAATCACTGAGCGCGGGATAGAGCCAAGGTTGCCCAAGAGCCCCAACCGAATGGTGGCCATCCCATGTCTCGCGCACGTCCTTCTCAAGCCAGCCTGCAACGCGGCTTTCAAGTCCGCTCGGCACAATGCCAAAAGACAAGGCCATCGCATTGCCCGTTTGGCTTCCATAGCTGCCTGCGGCTTCATCAAAGAAAGCGGTGTTGAATGCCGAACGCATCGCGTCGCGCCGCGCCGTAAATCGGGCGGCATCCGCCTTGTGCCCCGTCAGCGTGGCCATTTGCGCCATTTGCGAATAAACCCGCAAGATCAGCGCGCTAGCGGTCAAAGGCCCGGGCGTGTGAACCGACATGCACCGCCCAAGAGGGCGTTTTCCCCCAACCACAGGCAGCGTGTCACACCAATCGCCGTAAAAATGCTTCTCATTCGTGACGAGATCATTCTCGACCACGTTCTCTACATAAGCGACATATTCCAGCAGGCTTTCATATTGCCGCTCAATTACAGAAACATCGCTGCTGTGGAGGTAATGCTCCCATGTCAGGAAAACCTCGGCAGCCGCCCAATCGATCTTGCCCGAATGCGTGCGTCGCCCGGGGACAATCGCAGGCGACACCATTTCGGTCGTGCGGAAATCACCGAGGTATTTTTCGAGGAACGGCGCAAAATCGTAATTGTAGCTAGCGGTGCGGACAACCGCATGAGCATCACCTGTCCAGCCATTGCGTTCGCGGATAGGGCAATCCGACAACACGCTGACCAAATTGCCTTCGATCGACCAAAGCGCCGTTTCGTGGATGCGATTCAAATGATCGCTGGAGGAATGGAAGTGACCGATCCGTTCAATATCGGTTCGGGTCAAATGGCCTGTAAACGCATCAAGCGGGGGAGCATTATCGATCCCGCTGACTTCCATGTAGCGAAAGCCATGCCATGTGAAAGATGGTGACCATTGTGCCGCATCGACACCGTCGGAGATATAGGCATCGACTTGCTTGGTGCGCGGCGCGCCTCCGCCCGATTTCATGCCGACAGCGCCTTCCTTGTCGGCCCATTCCGCATATCGGAACAGAACTGTTTGCCCCTCTTCAAGACCAAGCCGCGACACGTCCACTGTGGGTAGGCCAGTGAAGTTCTGCCCAAAGTCGATCGTCCACACGCCCCTTGATGGATTAAAGATCGCTTTTGGCTTTACCTCTGTCACACGCCGGACGGGCGGCATTTCGGCGGCGACCAGAGCCTGCGTCGGAGACTGGTCGAGCACTTTGGCAGCCCGCCACTGTGAAGCATCCACACGGTCAGCAGTCGACCATTCGGCCACCATCTTGCGTGCATCGAAAACCTCACCGGAATAGACACCGTTTTTGAGGATCGGTGATGGGTGCGCGCGCCATGACGCATCGCTGATAATGGTTTCGCTTGTGCCATCCTCATAAAGGATTTCCAGCTGCGCAATCGCCGCAGGTTCCCCATAAAACAGCTTGTCCATGCCAAAGGCTGTCCGCTCGCCGTAAAACCCGTTTCCAAGATGCACGCCCAGAACATGATCACCGAGGGTTAGGGACGAGGTGAGATCATCAACATCGTAATAGATGCGCTTGTCAAAATCGGTTTGCGCAGGGTTCAGCACCCGGTCGCCAATTTTCTGGCCACTGAGAAAGAACTCGGAATAGCCAGCCGAGGTGGAATAAAGCAGCGCGGATTTGACCGGACGATCCACCGTAAAGCTCTTGCGGAAATAGGTGGCGGGCCGCACATCGCGCAATTTGCGGGTGGTATCGGCTACCCTCTCAGGATCGCGAAACTGCGGATCGGCCGCTGTGGCCTTGAGCCAGCTTTCCATCCCGGGGGACATGTCGGCTGCTGGAAACAGAGGGCTTGTGATCCATTGCGCAGACCAATCGGATTGGGCCATTAACCCCATTTGCCAAGAAGCAATTTTGCTCCAGGGTCCAGGCTGCTCTTGTCCATCGGGCCAAACCCTCACCCGCCAATGCGCCTTTTCGCGCGAGGCTAGTGGAGCGCCAGCATAGGAAATGGCGACCGAACGACCATCAGCCACTCGCCCGCTTTCCCATAGATCCGAACTGCCTGCCTCCAATTGCCTGACTGAGCGAGCAACCTGAATTTCATACGCCGCCTGGCTGTCCACTTGCGCGTGCCATGAAAAGCGGGGCGTTTGGTTGTCCACTCCGATAGGATTTGTTCGGCCTTCGACTTCGAGCGATACCGGTTGAACCACCTCCATTGAAGCGACGCTGGCCTGTTCGATAGGCTGATTGCCTGTTGGGACAGAACATGAGGCGAGCGCAAAAGAAAAAAGGGCGACAATCGTAGCTCGCACTATCCCTGACATCACGCCACCCCCGAATCAAAAATGATCGTTTCTTATCATTTACACTCATTTTGTATCATTTTGAAAGGCTTGGGTGCTCATCACCATTGATGCCCATCCAGCGTGAATGAGGCGTATTCAAACCAAAGGCACCGGTTTGCTAGCGGTTAGGAAAAGGTCGCAAGGCGAACATCCGCTTTAGCGGACTGAGCGTCCCGAAGCGATCAGTCCACACACGGCCCAACATTGCCGATTGGCGCTCACGAAGGTCAGCCGCGCATCCTGCAATGAATCGGATTGCCGTAAGCGCGAAACGACTTGGCGCAAAGTCCAAATCCCGAGGGTATCAGTGGGGGTGTTCTTTGCAAAAGGGTCAAATTTGGTGATTTAAATCAGATCACTTTATCCTTCCCAGATGTCCCTCCTCCGCTACCAATATTTGAAATGAAGGATCTTTGCGTAACGTCTACAGCAGCCGCACGGCAGATTGCTCCTTCAAGCCTGCTCGGCCAGAGCTTTCTGCTAGAACCGTCTGCAATTGCTTGTGTTTCGCTCGCGAGCCTAGCGCATTCACGATATCGTCGATCCGCCAAGCAAGCTCATCGGGCTTGAACGGTTTGCGGATATAATCAGTTGCTCCTGCAAACAGGGCGAGTTCTTCATCGCGCTTACCCGCAATCGCGCTGAACATGATAACGGGTAAGTCGTAGAACTCTTGCGAGTTCCGCAATTGGCGTAAGACTTGGCTGCCGGTCATCCCCGGCATATCTTGATCGAGCAAGATAATGTCGGGCCGCCGGTGCTTGAGCACTTTCAATGCGGCTTCTCCGCTGGTCACCCACCCGCACGCATGGCCCGCATTGATCAACGCTTCGGAGGCTACTTCGGCAATGATCACGTCATCATCAACAATTAGAATATGCGCCATGCTATCAGGTCCTTTCGTTCCGGCGCTCCCGTCGGACCTCTGGGTTAATGCTGCGTAGTCAATTCGCGGTTGGCATGGGGGTATGTATAGCTGCGGGGTGTGTCAGCGTATAAAGCGCATGCTTGCCGCAAAGCGCCCATGCTGCCACGGTTGCAGGCATGATTCGGAACCCTTTTGTGCCCACAGATGGCATACACAATCTGCGCGACTTTGGCGGCTATTCTGCTGCGGGTGGGAGGACGGTTAAGACCGGTCTGCTGTTCCGCTCTGGCCAACATGTGGGGGCGAGCGATGCCGACTTAAGTGCGCTTGATGCGCTGGAGCTTGGCACGGTCATCGACCTGCGCGGCAATGGGGAGCGCGCGCAGCATCCGTGCCTGCGCTCTCAAACCTTTGATGCAGAGGTTATTTTCTACGATGGCGAGACCAGCAATATGCCGCCGCATATGGATATCGATGCGAACACATCGACCGCTCAGATCGCTTACGAGCGGATGATCGCGACTTATACGCGCATGGTTCATAACCCCGCGATGCATGATCTGTTTGGGCGCTATTTGCGCAGCCTTGCCGAGCGTGATGGGGCCAGCCTGGTGCATTGTTTTGCGGGTAAGGACCGGACCGGTGTTGCGGTGATGCTGGTGCAGCATATTCTGGGGGTATCGCGCGCAGATCAGATGCGCGAGTTTCTGCTCACCAATGAAGCGCCAACGCTCCATATCTTGCGCGATCAGGCAGTGCCGGGGCTAGAAGCGCGCTATAATCGGACACTGGATGAAGGTGCAGTGCGCGCTTTGCTAGAGGTGCATAGCGATTATCTCGATACCTACCGCGCAGAGGTTGATCGCACCGCCGGATCACTCGAAGCCTACATCACCGGCACATTAGGTGTGGATGAGGCTGTGCAAGACACGCTTCGCACCAAGTACACTGGGTGACAAAGCGCGGCGCGCTTCCCATATGGGGAGGGTACTCGCATTGTCTTAGATGAAAGAACTCCGACCATGGCTACCCATCGCACCAAAATGCTCATCATTGGCTCCGGCCCCGCTGGTTACAGCGCGGCGATTTATGGTGCGCGCGCCATGCTTGAACCGATCGTGGTGCAAGGCATTCAGCCCGGCGGCCAGCTGACGATCACAACAGAGGTTGAGAACTATCCCGGCTTTCGCGATGTCATCCAGGGGCCGTGGCTAATGGAAGAGATGCAGGCGCAGGCCGAGCATGTCGGAACGCGGATGATGTGGGACACCATCGTTGACGTTGATCTGGCGAATGGTTCTCCTTTCCGCGCGGTGGGCGACAGCGGCGATGAGTATATCGCCGATAGCGTCGTGATTGCGACCGGTGCGCAGGCCAAATGGCTCGGCGTCCCCGGCGAACAAGAGCTGGGAGGCAAGGGCGTTTCAGCCTGCGCGACCTGCGATGGCTTCTTCTTCCGCGGTAAGAAAGTTGCGGTGATTGGCGGCGGTAACACCGCTGTTGAAGAGGCACTCTACCTCACCAATCACTCCGACGATGTGACTTTGATCCACCGCCGCGATGAGCTGCGGTCTGAGAAGATCCTAGAGAACCGTCTGATGGCCTCTGACAAGATCACGCCGCTGTGGAACAAGACGGTCGAGAGTTTTGAAGCGGGCGAAGATGGCACTTTGCATCATCTCGTCCTTAAAGACACGCAGTCGGGCGAGACATCCACTTTGGAAGTGGACGGCGCATTTGTGGCGATCGGTCATGCGCCGGCGACCGAGCTGTTCAATGGCAAGCTGGACATGGATGGCGGCTATCTCGTCACTGAGCCGGGCACGCCCAAAACCGCGATCCCCGGTGTTTTTGCCGCAGGTGATGTGATGGATCACACCTACCGCCAAGCGGTAACGGCAGCGGGCGTTGGCTGCATGGCGGCGCTCGATGCGGAGAAGTTCCTCGCGACTTTAGAGTTTGACGAGGCTGAACCTGAAACAGAAGCGGCTGAATAACCCTCCTTAATGGAAAACAGCCATGGCGGCGTGGAAGATCATCGCGATCAGCACTAGGCTTGAGATTGCGTAGAGCACAAAGCGCACCATGACTTTGTTCGCGGTGACTTGGACCAGGCTGTGCGCCACGCGCAGACCAACATAGATCCAGCCGAGCAAAGCGTTGAGCCCGTCACCGAGGCCCAGCAGAGCCAGAGTCAGCGCTACGGCGTAAAACACTGTTGGCTGTTCGTGCAAATGGTTGTGGTTATCCGCTTTCCAATTGACGCGCTCTGGCAGAGCCTCTCTCAGGCTCGCACCGGTAAGGCCCACCATATTATTGGTGTCGATATCCGGCGCTTTCTGCATCGCAGGGATGCGAGTGGCATACATCCACGCCCACATAATCATCGTCCATATCGCCAAAGCGACGACGGGCTGCAAAATTTGTGTTGTTTCGATCATGAAGGAGCCACTCCGGGGTCATTAAACAGTGTCAGCGCGATTGCGCGATAGGTGAGATAGATAAGCGCAAATGTGCTGGCAAGGAACAAGACAAAACGGATCGGCAAGGCATTCACCACGACTTGCCATAGCGAATGGACAATCCGCAGGCCGACATAAATCCAAGCGGCCAGAATATCGCCCTGTGCAGCGCCCATCATCGCGATAATAACAACAACCGCGTAAAACAGCGTCGGCTGCTCGTGCAAATGCGTGTGATTATGCGCTGGCCAATTGGCTTTGTCGGGGATTTTGCCTTCCAAGTCTTGTCCGCGCCCGCCTTGCTTACCAGTGAAGACGGATTTGTCCTTCACTTTGGCGATCGCGCCAAAACGGACTGGAACAATCCAGAACAGCATGATGAGCGTCCAAGCGACCAATATAGCTGCCGGTGCGAGCATTTGTGCCTGCATTATGTCATCCCCCATATTGAGGAGACACGACTGCAATCGGCAGCTTGGATTGTCAATTGCAACTGAACTTTATTCACGCAAGCATCGCCGCGTATTGCGCCGGGTCGACATTGCCGCCGGTTAGCATGATGACAGTGCGTTCATCGAGCTCGACTTTGCCGGCTAAGGCGGCCGCTAAGGCTGCTGCGCCGCCCGGCTCGAGCACTACACGCAGGCTGGCAAAGGCAAAGCGCTGGGCATCGCGCACTTCGTCGTCGGTGACAGCTACGCCTGCGTCTGAGCGGCCCAAAAGGACATCGAGATTGAGCTGCTTAGTCGCATTGGGTTGAAGCGCATCACAAATGGTCGCAGGCGGATTTGCGCGCACGCTGACAAGCTCTCCTGCGGCAATCGACTGACCAACCACGTCCCAACCAGCGGGTTCAACCGGCACAATCGCGGCATTTGGGCAAGCAAGCGACATTCCAGCCGCCAATCCGCCGCCGCCGCAGCAAGTGATGATGCACGAGGGTTCGCGGCCCAATTGCTCGGTGATTTCAATGCCTGCGCTGCCTTGACCCTCCATCACCCATGGATCGCCAAAGGCATGGACAAGCGTTCCGCCGCGTTCCTCGATCAGCTGAGCGGCTACAGCGTCCCGGTCTTCGCCCCCCTGATCAAGTGGTGCACGTTGGTAAGTCACAACCTCAGCGCCCATAGCGCGGGTCGCATCCAGTTTCACTTGCGGCGCATCATGCGGCATCACGATGGTCGCGGCTATGCCCAGGCGTTTGGCCGCCCAAGCTATGCCTTGCGCATGATTGCCGCTCGACACAGCGACTACGCCTCCACTGCGCTCCGCGTCACTCATGCTGGAGAGCCGGTGCCAAGCGCCCCTGATCTTAAACGCGCCGATCGGCTGCAAATTCTCCGCCTTCACATGGCATTGTACGTCACCAATCGTGACCGGCAGCAGCGGAGTAGGGGGCAGGATCGCGGCAACTTTTTCAGCCGCTGCGATCACGCCCTCGCGGGTGGGTTGACGGTGTTTGCTCATGGAGCGGCGCTCTCTTGTTGGGGACAGTTGGGACACTGTCTAAAGATAAAAAAGCTGATGGCAGAATTTCTGCGCGCATTCTTCGAAAATTTTGATCTTGGGCGCTCCATTTTCAACGCCATGCCGCATTTCGCTGCGGTAGGAAAGTTTGCCCATTGCCAAATTGTGGACGCAGCCTAAGGGGGATTCAAATTCTCCAAGCAAAGGCGAGCGAGCAATGTCACGAGTTCTAGTGATCGGTGCAGGGGGCGTCAGCTCGGTCTGCGTTCACAAAATGGCGCAAAATGCGGGTATCTTTACCGATATCCATCTTGCCAGCCGGACCAAATCCAAATGCGATGCCATCGCTGCGAGTGTGAAAACGCGCGAGAGCGTCGATGTTGCGACGTACGAAATCGATGCGGAAGAAACGCCTGCGCTCGTTCGCCTGATCCGCCAGATTGAACCGGCTTTGGTCGTCAATCTTGCTCTGCCTTACCAAGATCTACCGATCATGGATGCGTGTTTAGAGGCGGGCGTGCATTACCTCGACACGGCGAATTACGAGCCAAAGGATGAGGCGAAGTTCGAGTACAAATGGCAGTGGGATTATCACGGCCGCTTTAAAGAGGCCGGGTTGATGGCGCTGCTGGGATCAGGGTTTGATCCCGGCGTGACATCCGTATTCACCATGTGGCTTCGCAAGCATAAGCTCAAAACCATTCGCAGCCTCGATATTCTTGATTGCAATGGCGGCGATCACGGACAGGCTTTCGCGACCAATTTCAATCCTGAGATTAACATTCGTGAAGTGACCGCGCCTGCCCGGCACTGGGAGAAAAAACCGGGGGAGAATGGTGAATGGGTCGAAACGCCTGCGCTATCCACCCATCACAGTTTCGATTTTGAAGCAGTGGGGCCGCGCAATGCTTACCTGATGTATCACGAAGAGCTTGAAAGCCTCGCCAAATTCATCCCCGAACTAGAGCGCGCGCGTTTCTGGATGACCTTTGGCGATGAGTATATCAAGCATCTCACCGTGCTTCAGAATGTCGGGATGACGGGGATTGAACCTGTGAATTATCAGGGGCAAGAGATCATCCCGCTGCAATTCCTCGCTAGCGTCCTGCCCAAGCCAGAGACGCTGGGCGAAAGCACCACTGGCAACACCAATATCGGCTGTATCGCAACGGGCGATGCGCTTGATGGGAGCGGCGAGGCGACTTTCTACATCAACAATATTTGCAGTCACGAAGCCGCTTTTAAAGAGACCGGCAATCAAGGTGTTAGCTATACCACTGGCGTGCCAGCAATGGTTGGCGCTGCGCTGATGCTGAAAGGCATTTGGGCGAAAGACGGCGTTGTGAATATGGAGGAAATGGACCCCGATCCCTTCATGGAGATGCTCAATGCACACGGCCTGCCGTGGAATGTAAAACAGCTTGAAGCACCGGTGACTTTCTAAGCCTTTTCAGTCATATGTTTCCCTACGGAGGATGGAGCTAGTGACGAAATTGATGACCGTGACCTGGAAAGATATGGCCTTTGAACCGGGTGCGGTTTTCGCTCAAGGTGTGGCGGAAACGTGGGAATGGCGCACTGATCGCAAAGACCTAAAGCCGTTTCTCTGCTCGAAATTGGGCGATGCGTTCTGCACAGATGTGATGGGGCAAGTGCATTGGCTGGATTGTTCATCCGGCACGGTTCAATGGATCACACCCAGCCGTGCAACTTTTGATGCGGAATGCGAAAAGGGCGGGGCAAAGGTTGATGAATGGTTCGGCGCAAAACTGATCCAGAAAATGCATGATGCTGGCCGCGTGGCAGGCGCAGGCGAAGCCTATATGTTCATCACTCTGCCGATATTCGAAGATTGCAAGTTTGAGCCGGAAAACCTCAAAATCCTGCCTGCCAATGAGGTGTTTATCGGCCTTTCCGATATGCATAAGCTCTATATGGATATGCCAAGCGATGCGCGCATGCGGCACAAAATTGTCGACTAGCGGCCGCAGCGCATTATAGCGCTGACTATGCAAGGCACGATGGAAACAAAAGCTGGCGATCCAGGAGCATTTGCGGAGTTTGATTTGGGCCGGGTGGACAGCCCCGCCTTTGTCATCGATATGGCGAAACTGCGGGCCAACTGCCAAGTTCTTGCTGACATCCGGGATGAAGCCGAGATTAAAGTCTTAGGCGCCCTCAAAGCCTTCGCCCTGCCTGCCACTGCGCATATTTTGGGCGATTATCTTGACGGAGTGTGCGCATCGGGCTTGTGGGAGGCACAGCTCGCATCGGAATATTACGATGGCGAGATTGCGACCTATTCTGCCGCTTATAAACCTGATGAATTGGAAGAGATCTGCCGGCTTTCTGATCAGGTGATCTTCAACTCGCCAGAGGCGATTGCACGGGCCGCGCTGATATTGGAGCAAGCGCAGATCACCGGCGGGGACGTCGATATCGGCTTGCGGCTTAATCCGATGCTGCCACTGGGCGAGGTGGAGAAATATGACCCTGCCGCGCCGCACTCACGCCTAGGGTTTCCGGTCGATCAACTTGATGAAAACAGCCTCGACGGGGTCGATGGCATCCACTTTCACACCCTTTGCGAACAAGGTCTTGGCCCGCTCAAACAAGTTTGGGAACATCTGTTCGATTTTATTGAACCGTGGTTTGGCCAGCTGAAATGGATCAATCTGGGCGGCGGGCATCATATCACGCGGGCCGATTATCAGCGCGCTGAGCTGATCGATTTTCTGGGCGAGATTAAGGAAGATACTGGCGCTGAAATTATCATGGAGCCGGGCGAGGCAGTGGCGCTGGATGCGGGCATATTGACCGGCACTCTGCTCGATACTGGCTTTAACGGCATGCCCATCGGCATCACTGATATTTCCGCCACTTGCCATATGCCCGACGTGCTGGAGGCGCCGTACCGCCCGGCTATGCTGCATGAGCGCGAGGGCGAGGATGAGGTCGCGATTCGGCTGGGCGGGCCATCTTGCCTCGCAGGGGATGTGATTGGCGATTACCGTCTGCCGGTTGAGGCCAAGCCGGGCGCGCGCTTCGCATTCCTGGATCAGGCGCATTATTCGATGGTCAAGACGACGACCTTCAACGGCGTCCAGCTGCCATCAATATGGCTGTGGGATTCCGAAACAGACCAGCTCGAATGCGTCAAACGCTTCGACTATGAGAATTTCCGCGAACGGCTGAGTTGATCACAAATCCTTCGCAACATCCGCCACGAATTTGAACTGGTTGACCGTGGCTTCGATCAATTCGCGATCGTCCCTCGCATTGGCTGACCCGCTTTCAAACATATTGCCGCTGGGAGCAACGAGGACGAAATGCCCGTCATGAAACAGCGCATAGAGCGGCGCGCTAGGATCTTCCGATTCAAGTTCTAGCAAATGGGCAATGACCCGCTGGCTTAGCAAGCGAGGCAATTCACCGGCCTCGTTTGAGAATACATCAAAACGATCTTCAAAGTCGGGGTGGGCGATCTCTACTTTGGGTAAGCCATGTTCGGAAGTCGACTGACTAAGGGCTGCCATCTTCTCAGACAGCCAACCGGTAACCGGCCGCGCCTTGCGAATGAGCGTGGTCCCAGAAAACTCGTGGCGCGTGTCGAAGGACAGGATTGAGCCATGAAACACTGTTTCGAGCCGTCGCCGCTTTCCGCTGCCGCGCCAGGCTCTCAATTCGGCTTCGTGAAAGGCGAAATCCCGCCCTGCAAAGTCGCCGTGCCATAGGTCTTCAAATCTGGATTTGTCATAGTCGGGAACCATCCCATAATGCTTTGCAAATTCGAACGACCATCCCGGATCGACCTCGCTTGAAAATTCCAGTCCCATGGCATCCGCGATTGCAGTGTTGATCTGCTCCTTCATTACCTTGGCAATTTTGCGTTTTGGAGCCTGCGACCACCGGAAAACCGCGAAGGAACCAGCCACGCCTCCGGCGAGCTTGGCCTGAAGTTCGCCTTCCCATTCGTAAAAGCCATAAAGAAAGGCAGCGAGAGCAATTGGAGTAGAAATCAGGAAACGGATGAGCGAGCTGCGTCGGGCGTTTGCCCGCTCTTCGGATTGCGAATCTAGCCAGCGTCCCAGTGGACCAGCCATCAGCGCTCTTGCATCAGGATAGGATGCCACGGATTTGCCCCCTCTTCTCGCACAGATATTACGTGATGGAGAACACTTGCTAAGTCGCCGTCAACTGGCAAGTTTCTTTAGCTTGGCTCGGTTTTTACTTGCGCGCTAGCGCGGTGCGATTATAGGGCGTCCCTCGCTGCCGATCGTCTCATTTTCGTTTGAGACGGCATCGCAAGGCAGCTTTTGGAAACTGACCTTCTGGAGGCCCCTTGCATTGCACATCTATTCAGGCGCGAAGGCCGTCATTCGGGACTTAGAACCCGAAGAGCCACTCATCCTCAACCGTCCGCATGCCGCCACGCGCGCAGCCCGTTTCTTTACCGAGAATTTCCCCGGTAAAACGCTCTATGCGGTTAAGGCTAACCCATCGCCGGGTCTGCTCAAAATCCTGTGGGATGCAGGCGTAAAGCATTTCGATGTCGCTTCGATCACTGAAGTGCGGCTGGTGCGCGAGATCCTGCCCAAAGCGACCTTGTGCTTCATGCATCCGATCAAAACGCGCAAGGCGATTGCAGAGGCGTACCACCAGCACGGGGTTAAGACCTTTGTGCTTGATACGCATGATGAGCTGGAAAAGATCGTTGCAGCCTGCGCAGACGAAGATGGCACGCCAGCGGATGATCTGCGCCTTCTCGTGCGCCTTCGCGTGACTTCAGAATATGCCGAGCTGTCGCTTGCCAGCAAATTTGGCTGCGAACAGGCGGAAGCCCCTGCATTGCTTCAGGCTGCACGGCAACATGGCGATTGGCTGGGCATTGCGTTCCACGTAGGCAGCCAAGCGATGAGCCCCTTTGCCTTTGTCCAAGGGTTCGACCGAGCGCGCGCTGCCATCGCGGAATCGCAAGTGGTGATCGATATGATCGACATTGGCGGCGGTTTTCCCAGCGTCTATCCTGGCATGGAGCCGCCTCCGCTCGAAGATTACTTCCGCATCATCCACAAGCATTTCGAAGCTTTGCCAATTGCGTATAATGCAGAGCTGTGGTGCGAGCCGGGCAGAGCGCTAGCGGCGGAATATTCCTCCCTGCTGGTCCAAGTGGAAAAACGCCGGGGCGAAGAGCTCTATATCAATGATGGTGCTTACGGCGCTTTGTATGACGCAGCGCATGTCGATTGGCGCTATCCGGTTGAGGCAACCGCCAAGAATTCTGAAACCGATGGCTTTCGCGAAGAAGCGCGCGATTTCGCCTTTTTCGGGCCGACTTGCGATGATGCTGACTACATGGCGGGGCCCTTTGCCTTGCCCGGCGATATCAAGGCGGGCGATTATATCGAGATCGGCATGCTCGGCGCATATGGCGCAGCGATGACAACAGGCTTTAACGGTTTTGGCAGAGCAGCCCAGATCGATGTCGCTGATGAGCCAATGGATAGCCTGTTTCGCGGGGGCCGTGAACGCCCGCAAAGCGACAATGTGGTGAGCCTGCGCTAGGGGCGCGCGTCTTCTCAATTCACTCCAATAATGAAATGTATCAGTGGTGGCTTGTCGCTGCTTTGCATAGGCATGTGTGACTAACTTTTGAGAAAGCGAACCCGCCCATGTCTGATATTTCCGCTCGTGTTGAGGCTTTCGTCCGTGAGAAAGTCATTCCATTCGAGAAAGATACGCGCCTCACCAGCCATGGCCCGTCTGACGAGCTGGCCAGCGAATTGCGCGAATTGGCGCGGGCTGAAGGATTGCTCACCCCGCACATCCGCGTGGATGGCAGCCATGTCACGCATCTTGAGACAGCGCAAATCCTGCGCAAGAGCGGGCTGTCGCCGCTGGGCCCGATCGCGTGCCATGTGATGGCGCCGGATGAAGGTAATATGTATCTGCTTGGCAAAGTCGGCAGTGCAGCGATTAAGGAGCGTTTCCTTGCGCCTTTGGTGGCGGGCGAGGGGCGCTCGGCTTTCTTTATGACCGAACCAGCTGAGGACGGGGGCGCGGGCTCTGATCCAAGCTTGATGCAGACCACTTGCCAGCGCGACGGCAACCACTGGCGGATCAATGGGCGTAAAGCTTTCATTACTGGGGCTGAGGGCGCTCAGGTGGGCATCATCATGGCAAAGTCGGTGGAGGCGGATAGCGAAGGAGGGGCCTGCCTGTTTCTCGTCGATCTGCCCGATCCTGCGATAAAGACAGAGCGCGTGCTGGAGACAATCGATAGCTCCATGCCAGGCGGCCATGCGGTTATTTCCATCGAGGACTTGCGCGTGCCTGCCGACCAGATGCTGGGCGAGGCTGGCGAAGGCTTCAAATACGCCCAAATCCGGCTGGCACCGGCGCGGCTCACGCATTGTATGCGTTGGCTTGGGCTTGCTGATCGCGCGCAAGAGATTGCGACCGATTACGCGTGCAAACGGACCGCCTTTGGCAAAGCTCTGATCGACCACGAGGGCGTGGGCTTTATGCTCGCGCAGAACCGGATCGACCTTCAAGCGTGCGGTTTGATGATCGACTGGTGTGCGGGCGTGCTCGATACTGGCGATCTTGGCACGACCGAAAGCTCAATGGCCAAAACCTTCGTTTCAGAAACCCTGTTCCAAGTGGCCGACCGCTGCGTTCAGGCGATGGGCGGCACGGGCGTAACCGGCGATACGATTGTCGAGCAGCTCTTCCGCGAAGTGCGCGCCTTTCGCATCTATGATGGGCCGACAGAAGTCCACAAATGGAGCTTGGCGAAAAAGATCAAACGCGAATGGCGCGAGGGGCAGGGGCAATAGTCAACAAAGACTGCGACGGGTGAGGTGTAAGTCCAACCGGCAAAAGCCTAGACTCATCTGGCGTTTCTCGCGCAAACTGCGCTCTTACACTTACTAACGCTTCCAAGGATTGGCCGCTGGAACACAGATCACCAAACAGCCGACCATCTTCCGGTCATAGATGGCTATATTTGTCCGCCAAATTGGGCGGATTTTGGGTGATGGCTCACCTTGCGACAATTGGCATCACGATTGCCTATGACGGAGCCGATTGGGGAGCGACCGCGTGGATATTGGATATAGCTGGGCTTTTGGCGGGCATAGGCTTTGCGGTTCTTTGTTGGCTTTGCGCCCGCCGCCCCGGAGAAATGCCGCGCAGCACCTATGTTTGGATTGGTTTGTGGGCGGCGTTGACGTTGTGCGTAAGAGTGCTGGACACTTTGATGTTGCTGGGCGTGGTTGAGCTAAGCTCAATCTATCAAGAACCGCATGGAGCGACGTTTTGGGCCAACCTGATGAGCGAAGTTATACTGGGGACATGCTTCGCCATTGCGGCATTATTGGGATCGGTAACGGCGCTGAGAGAGACCTAATCAAAGCCTACAAAGCGCGCGGCTTCTGACACTTCGCGGCGCGTGATCTTCACAGGGTTTGCGGGGAAATCTGGGTCAGGCCAACCCATCGCAACGGCTTTCATGATCACCTGATCATCGGGGATTTGCGCATGTTCGCGCACGACGGGGCTTTGCATAATCCCTTGGCTATTGATCACGCAGCCGAGCCCCTTAGACCATGCAGCATTGACCAGCGCTGTTGTCGCCGCGCCGCAATCGAACACAGTGTCGTCAGCCTCGGATAGCTCTTTGTCGTAGGAGATGATCACGCAGACGGGCGCGTCGAACTGGCGAAAGCCGCGCAGCACCCAATCTGTACGCTTTTCCTTGTCATCACGGCCAATCCCCATCGCTTCGAACAATTGGATCGCGCAGCCCACTTGCCGGTCGCGGTGTTTGCCTTCGAAGGGGCTGCCTTTGCGAAATTCGCGCGAGTCCGGCTCGCCCGCCAGAATGCGTTCGGTATTGCCTTTGCGGATACGGTCAAGCGGTTCCCCAGTGATCACATGCCAATGATAGGGCTGGGTGTTCATGGAGGAGGGCGAGCGCATCGCCATCGCCAGCACTTCCTCGATCAGCTCTTGCGGGA
>CAZAIG010000010.1:0-23525 GCA_964485135.1 uncultured Porphyrobacter sp.
TGATCCGCTGATCGTCTATATCATCGGAATGCGGCATCGCGATGAGCGTTCCCTCATCAGTGTGAAAGGGATAGGGCATGTCATCATTTGCCCAGTCGCACATATAGTCCAGACCGGCCTTCGCGACGATCTCTGGCGTTGTTTCCGACTGGGATTTGCCCGGTGACATCCATCCGCGCACAGGCTGCTGCGCGGCGCTGCCCAGAGCATCCAAAGTGCGCGACACGATAGCCTCTTCTTCTTGTTGATCCATCCCGCCATAATGCGGTGTGGCCATGTCCCAACCATGTGCGATGATTTCGTCTCCGCGCCCGCATATATCCTTCAGGAGATTGGGATAGATCTCGCTAACGGCGCCGTTGACAGACCATGTGGGCGAAATCCCGAAGCGATCAAAGGCGCGCATAAGGCGGTAAATGCCAACGCGGCTCCCGTAATCGCGCCACGTATAAGTCTGCACGTCGGGATAGGGTTTTCTGAGGGCGCCGGGCAGCTTGAAAGGCTGGCCATCATCGTCGAGCGGGAATATCTCAACCGCCACATTCACCCACAGCGCGACAGGTTTGTCGCCCGGCCATGACACGGGTTTGCGCGTGTGCAGCATCGACCATTCATAACGGTCATGGTCCATACCTTGGCGGCGCATGGGATATTCGAAGTTATCCGGGCCAAGGGGCATCAGCCATTCTCCTTCGCAATATGGGTCTGCGCTGCGTCCCAGTAATTCTCGCGCCAGTAATCGGCGATCTCGCGCCCTGTTGTCACCCACACGTCGTCATGGCTGGTGATGTAATCGAGGATCTCTTCGAACACCTCCAACCGGAAAGGTTGTGACACCAGATAGGCGTGCAAAGGAATGCACATCACTGTCCCGGATTCTTCGCCCTCGGCATAAAGCCGGTCAAACCCTTTGCGCAGCATATCGACATAGCGACGCGGTGACAGGTTATGCAGCTGGAAGGCTATGCTATCGTTGAATTCCAGGCTGTAGGGCACGGAGCACAGTTTGTCCTTTGGCGTGTTTACCGGCGTGACCTGATCATCGTGAAAGAGGTCGCAAGTATAGGTCAGCCCCATCTCGGCAAGCAGGTCAAAGGTGTGCTCGCTGTAGGTCAGACCCGGTGAAAGCCAGCCTGAAAGCTCCTGCCCGGTGCGGTCACGAATATCATCGATGGACTCACGGATGATCTGGCGCTCCTGCTCCTTGTCCATGCCATAGACAAAGCGGGTGTTGTAAATGCCGTGGCTGAAGAACTCCCAGTCGCGTTCCTTACAGGCATCGATGATCTCTGGATGGTGATCGAGCAGCGCGACATTGAGCGAGACACTGCCGCGAATGCCATATTTGTCCATCATCTCCATCATGCGCCAATGACCGGCGCGATTGCCGTAGTCACGGACAGAATAGCCCTGCACATCAGGATAGGGCCGCGGCCAGGCGTTGCGCGTGGGATTGGGCGGCGGGTTCAGCTCATAAAATTCAATATTGGGCGCAACCCAAAAAGCGATACGCGCGCCATTTGGCCAGACCACTTTGGGGCGGTCGCGGTATGGCCACCAGTCGTAGGCTTGCAATTGGCTTTTCATCGGGCGCTCATCTCCATTGCTTCGTTGCGCATGCTTCTCACTTGGCGTCATCCCCCTGCTCGATGCCAAATGCTGCAATTTCCTCGCTGTATGTTTGTCCCATTTCCAGCAGCTCTTTGGCACCTATTGCTTCACTAACTCTCATGGACATCCACATTGCGTCCGCGAGATAACGCCCTCAACGTATAGCCGCTTAGTGACCGTAGAGCGAATAGAACGCGAAGCCCCCGAGCATAATCCAACCCGAAGCCGGTGAGGTCCAAACGCCTAAATCAATCGACCACTAGTTTATCGCGTGCGCCGTCAATCTGCCTAGCGCCAAAGCGGGCGATTTCGTCACAGCCGAAATTGACTTGACCTTCGCGCATGACAGCTCAAGGCAAAGATGACGGCTGCCTTTTAGAGAGCGTAGTGGCAACAGACCTGATGGTCTTCCCGTGCTGCAAACTTGACCGCGACAACGCCTTTACCGGCTCGACCATGAACGAAACGGAGATGTTGGAGCGCATGGCGCATTCCAACATGACCAAAAAGCTCGGCGGAGAAGCGGGTATCATCGTCCCTGCTCAAACGAGAAATCGAGAGTGGGCAACTATAGCGCTAGCTTGGTCGGGCACTACATAGGGATAGAGCTTTGGGATCTACTTTCGTAGCGTCGGATGGATGATAGCCATAGCGAACCGCTCTTGCCAAAAAGGGCGATGATGTATTGAGCGGCCGCGAATATAGCAGCTCTTTTCCGTCGCCACCGCCAAATCCGACTGACGCTCCATCAGTTTCAGAACTGAGCTTGACCATCCCAGTAGACGTACGGCAAGCCTTAACTGGTAAAGTCCGCGGCTGCGAACCGGCAGGCCAAATGCGCGCTAACAACTCGCTCTCAGGAACACGCCCTAAATCACCGCTGGTCTCAATCCATTTGTCCAATCGCCGCGCGAGCCTGCCTCGGATCGCCGCCTTACTTTCATCTGCAGCCAAATTTTTCACTTCGTCCGGATCTGCAGCGGTGTCGAACAGATATTCGCGCGGTGCAGGTCCGTTCAGATAGGAAGCCTGAAGCGGGCTCAGACCGCCAACCTTATGCAGACGGCGCATCTCTTGCATAATCGGGTTCACGTTCTGGTATTTGAGTGAAGGAATAACCGGTTCATCGCTGAAATATCGTATGTAGTGCCATCTATCCTCTCGCACGCCTCGAAAGCGCTGCGGCACCTCATCGAACCTATCGCCAGCCATGAAAATCGCAGAAGGTGCAGGATCGTTAAAGAGATCGCGACCCTGAACCCAGTCAGGAGTGTCGACGCCAGCCCAAGCGTAAATGGTCGGAGCTAAATCAATGAAACTCACTAGATCATCTCTCCGTGTGCCTGCACCATAACCGTCTGGAAAACGAACAAGAAGAGGAACTTTAGTTCCGCTATCGAAAATCGTACGCTTATGCCGAGGCAAACCGTCACCGTGATCGGTCGTGAAGACAATAATGCTATCCTCAAAACGACCCTCGGTCTCGAGCCGATTTAGCAGGTCACCAACTTGCCTATCCATCAGCCGGATGTTGTCGTAAAAGCGTGCAAGATTGGCCCGCACGACTGGCGTATCAGGCCAATAATGCGGAATGCGAAGCGCTTTGGCGTCCGTAGGGGGGAAGCTCTTCTTTGCATCGATCTGCGCATTCAGTGAAAGGCGCCGCGGTACGACCGGGTGTAGAGCCGGGTCCGTATCGGGCGCCCAGATTCTTCCCTCATGCGTCACTTCTTGATTAAGCATCGCGAAGAATGGTTGACCCTCAGCCCGCGCATTCCAATCCGCCCCTTTGCGGTTTTGGTCCCAAATAGTGAAAGCATCACCAAATTGGTAATCCGTCTTAAAGTCATTGACCGCAAAATACCCTGCCGCGCGCAATAACTCCGGGAAGGCCTTGATCTCATCAGGCGGTACGGCCCGGTACGGTGCGCCTTCATCCATGTTCTCGCCATAGCTTGAAGTGCGCATATTGTGTGCACCCAGCGTCGTTTGATGCACCCCTGTGATCAGTGCAGCACGCGAGGGCGCGCATACACCAGCGGTGGTAAAAGCATTTGTGAAGGTCACGCTTTGCGAGGCCAGCCGGTCAAGATTGGGCGTGACAGCAACCGGATCATCCATAAAGCCGAAACGCGGCCCCAGATCTTCTGCTGTGATGAGGATGATGTTTGGTCTATTATCAGAAGCCGGTTGCTCAGATGAGCCTGAAATAGATGGAACAGGCGTGCACGCCCATAGACCGGCGATCCCAGCTACAACTGCAACGAAACGCAAAATCCCGACTAGCAAGAAAGATCTCCCACTAAAGACAGATCTTTGCAAAATTGCTCTGTCCAGGCTTGCACATTTTCTTCTCGGATCGACCCGATCATCGCCTCATAACGCGTCTTGCGCTCGGCAAGCGGCATATCGAGGGCAGTGAGGATGGCATGGCTTAAGTCATCTGGACTGTGCGGATTGACCATCACAGCGCCTTTGTCGTCACAGTCTAATTGTTGAGCCGCACCAGCAAAGCGAGATAGGATCAAAACGCCAGGGTCGTCAGGATTCTGTGCGGCCACATACTCTTTTGCGACCAAATTCATTCCGTCGCGCAGAGGCGTGACAAGGCCAATTTTTGACGCGCGGAAGAAACCGTAAAGCTCTGCATGCGAATAGCCCCGGTTCACGTAGCGGATGGGCACCAGATCAACCTCGCTGCGAGCACCGTTGATCTGGCCTGTCTTCTGCTCAAGCACCTCGCGGATGTGCTGATAACTGTCGACATCTTCGCGGCTAGGCGGAGCCACTTGGATATAGACGAGGTCACGTACACGCTCTGGATGCCGGTCAAGAAAACGTCCGATGCCATCAATCCGTTCAGGCAAGCCTTTGGAATAGTCGAGCCGGTCAACTCCGATCATCGCGGTCCGATCGCGGGTTGAATTCTTGAGTCGTTCAATCGCAGCTGCCGCTTGTTCTGTTTCGCCTTGCGATTGAAAGTGATCCCAATCAATCCCGATCGGATAGGCCTTTGCGCATGTCCTGCGCCCCTCGAATGTGATGACGCCGCTTGCCTCATCCACATCTGCGCTCAGCTCTTTGCGGCAATAATGTAGAAAGCTCTCGAGCCATTCATTGTTCTGGAAGCCGATGAGATCGTAATCCAGCATGGTTTGCACCAGCCGCTCATGAAAAGGCAATGAGACAAACAAACGAGTTGGTGGCCACGGAATATGGAGGAAGAAACCAATACGGTTTTTCACACCTCTGCTGCGGAGCCGTTCTCCTAGTGGCAGCAGGTGATAGTCATGGACCCAGATCAGGTCCTCTTCTTCAATCAACGGGTGGACACTTTCGGCAAAGCGCTCGTTGACCCTTTCATAGCCTATGCCGGTTTCGCGCTCATATTCGGTGAGGTCCAAGCGATAATGGAACAAAGGCCAGAGAGTCGAATTGGCATAGCCATTGTAATATTCATCAATGTCGCGGCTCGGCAGGTCAATCGTTGCAGTCGTCACCCCTTCGGCGCGTTGCATATTGATATTCCCGGTATCCGATCCAGCGCTTTCCTGGCCTGACCAACCGAACCAAACGCCGCCTCGATCCTTCAGTGCAGAATTGAGCGCCCCCGCAAGTCCGCCTTGCGCGCCTGCGACGCCGCGCGCCTTTGGCACAGCGACCCTATTTGAAATGACTACCAGCCTACTTATCGCACATCACTCCATAATTTGGACAACAAACCGGCACAATTGATCACGCCCACTAAAGAGTAAGTTTGCGGGAAATTGCCCCACAATTCGCCAGTTTCATAGTCAAGGTCTTCGCTAAGCAAACCCGACCGCGTCCGATGGCTTAGCATAGTCTCAAAAAGATTGCGCGCCTCTGCATCGCGGCCTGCAAGGTGCAAGGCTTCGATCAGCCAGAATGTGCAGACATTGAAAGCTGTTTCGGGTGCACCAAAATCATCTTCAGCTGCATAGCGCAACATATGGTCCCCGCGCCGAAGCTCTTTTTCTATCGCTGCAAAGGTCGATTTAAACTTTGGATTGTCGGGCGATAGAAAGCGTAGCTCAGCCATTTGCAAAAGGCTTGCATCAAGATAATCGCTTTGAAAGCTTGCGCCAAAATGCCCGCCTTCTTCTCCATTTTCCACCCATGCTTCGGTTTCAATCTTTGCACGAATGACATCTGCCCGCTCGCGCCAAACGACTGCACGATCTTTCTTTCCGATATGGGCTGCCACATTGGCCAGACGATCGCAGGCCGCCCAGCACATGACGGCTGAATAGGTATGGACTTCCTGCCGAGTTCGGAATTCCCACAATCCCGCATCAGGCTGATCATGCATGGCGAAAGCCATCTCGCCAACCTGCTCCAAACTGTCAAAATCGCGATCATCAGCAACGCGAAGAAGCCGACTATCAAGAAAGCTCTGCGTTGTCGGCAAAACGATCTGGCCGTAGCAATCATGCTGAGTTTGTTTATAGGCCGCATTGCCGCGCCTAACGGGTCCCATCCCGCGATAGCCAGCCAGGTGCGCCGCAGTTAACTCATCTAGCTCGCTTTCCCCCATCACTGAATAAAGCGGCTGGATTTGCCCGCCCTTCGCGCCGTCGACAATGTTGCGGAGGTAGGCAAGGTACTTCTCAAGCACATCAAGTGCGCCAAGACGGTTGAGCGCCTGAACCGTGTAGTAGCTGTCCCTTATCCAGCAGTAGCGATAGTCCCAATTGCGCTCGGTATTGGCGGCCTCAGGAATGGACGTGGTTAGCGCCGCGACAATCGCGCCTGTTTCTTCATGCTGGCAGAGCTTTAAAGCGATCGCACAACGAATGACTTCCCCTTGCCATTCAAAAGGAATGTGCAAGCCGCGTGTCCAAATCTTCCAATATTTTGCGGTTAGCGCCTCCATCCGGCGCACTTCGGAACGCAAATTGCCCGTGAATGGCTCATCTGGGCCGAAGAAGAAATGTTGATCACTCTCGACCCGGAAAAAACTATTCTCCAGAACGTAGCCAACAGGTGCATCGGTGGATAGGCGCAAGGCGTGTAAACCAATCAAATAGCGGATGTGGTTGGTGCCATGGGTCGTTTCAGCAGTTCGCGCGCCATAATTGCTCATCGGACGCAAGGTGACCTTGAGGCGCGGTGTGCCTGCGACAGGGCGAACAATACGAGCAAATGCGACCGGGCGATACATGCGTCCACTGCGCTCAAAACGCGGAGCAAAATCGACAATCTCAACTGCCGAGCCGTCTTCTGCCTCTAGCCTGGTGACTAGGATCGGCGTGTTGTGAATGTAATTCTGGCTCGCACCCACTTGCCCTTCCAGCTCAAAACGCCAGACGCCTGAGTCCCTTGTCTCACCATTAAGCAGCGAGCAGAATACAGGATCGCCATCAACTCGCGGCACGCATCCCCAAACGAGACTACCGGTCTGATCGATCAGCCCGCTAACTTGGCAATTGCCAATCGGCCACAACTCAAGATTTGGTTGCCCCAGTTCAGGTGACGACGCATTAGAGAGATCGTTCATTCAAACTCCAGCCAGTGATGAACAGCGGCAACGTTCGGTAGAGCGTGGCGCGCGCAGCTGTTTTCTCTCTCCCCCACCAAAACTGCCTCACCACCTAACTTTATGCAAGCGGCAAAGCCATCTTCATCGGTCACATCGTCGCCAACGAACCAGGGTACTGCGCCTCGAAACGGGACTTCTACCATGATCTGTTCCACTGCGCAGCCTTTGTTGGCGCCCTTTTCGACCAGCTCAACAACGCATTTTCCTCTTTTGGCGTCAAGATTGTGACACTGCGCCAAATCGTCAGCGAATGCATGAGCGACTGGTTCAAGATCGGGCGCCGCGCGAAAATGGAGCGCAGCACCGTGAGTTTTCTCTTCTAGGTCGATGCCCATCTTTGCGCTGAATAGACGAAGTTGATTGAGCACCTCATCGGCAATACCTAGAGGGGGTTTTCCAATGGGCATGCCCTTGCTGCATTCAATGTCGGCACCGTGGCTGCCTGCCATCACAACTGGCAATGCGCCTAGATGGGAGTGCAGATCGTCAATGGAGCGGCCAGAGATCAACGCCAGTCTATACTCTAGTCGATGCGATAATGCCAAAATCTGTTCAATTAGATCGGGTCTGAGCGCAATCGAGTTAGGGGTCGGAGCAAGATCGACCAGAGTTCCGTCAAAGTCGAGAAATAGCGCCACCGGTTTGGTGCAATCCAGCGATGCCAAACTAGGAGGAGGAGTTCTTTGGAGAAGCTGGGCCATTGCGCCTGATTGATAACCAATAACATCCGCCAATCAAAGAGGTATTCATTTGTTGTTGAACCGGCACATTCATTCGCGACGCCCATTTTGACACGCGCATGATCATTTCTGATGGCTAGGGTGGAAATACCTAAGTGTGCCGATATTAAATGTTGAGAACACGCGCTTAACCATGTTGCTAGCGGTCCGCACCTAAGGCCGCGCAACAGAAAGGAGCGACAACGTGAAACGCATTAGAAATCCCTACGGCTTAGCGCTAGGCGCGACCGTGTTCTTGGGGATCAGTCTTCCAGTATCAGCGCAAGAAGTGACGACAGCAAACTTCGATATAACCATGACTATTGAGGCAACATGCAACGTTGCCGCTGGCTCAGGATCCGATATTGCGCTTGGGTCCGTCCCTTCGTCGGCAACTAATACCACTGGCAACAGCAACATCACAGTGAATTGCACAAGCAGCACACCATATTTCATCGGCCTGGAGCCTTCGAATGCGGACTCAAGTGGAGCTGGTGAGCTAAGCGGCACTGGAGGCAATACCGATACCATTCCCTACCAATTGTCATCCACACCGGGGCCATCGGGAACGGTTTGGGGTAACACAGCGACGTCAGCCAGCGTTGGCAATGGTGTTGCTGGCACAGGCAATGGTGCAGATCAGACGATCACCGTTTATGCGACAGTGCCAAACGCGAACTTCTCACCAGATAGCTACAGCGACACCGTGACGGTCAATGTCAATTACTGATCACTCCCGAAAGCCGGCAGCAGGTTTCGATGTGACGGTAAACTTAAGATGGGCTTTGGTAACGCTGGTTACACTCTTCGGGCTTACATTAGGTTGGGGCAGAGATGTTGCCGCTTCTGGTTTGCAAGTCCAGCCAGTGAGTGTCACTTTCAATGAGCGCTCTGACACGATCACGCTATCGAACACAGGGCCCTCTCCAATACAGGCGCAGGTGCGCGTGTACCGTTGGACACAAGGCGCTGACGGCGACCAGCTCGATTTAACTGACGACGTCGTCTCCAGCCCTCCTATGGTTAGCATCCAGCCTAATGGGCGGCATTTGGTAAGGCTCGTGCGCATGACCCCAAAGACCGCCAATCCAAGCGATTGCGAAACAGCCTATCGCCTGAAGATCGATGAGATCCCGGCTAAGCAAAAGCGCAAAAGCAAAGGCCTGCGCTATGTTATGAGCTTTAGCGTCCCGGTTTTCATAACCTCACAAGCATGCGGTGAAATCACACCCGATTTGCGTTTCTCAGTGCAAGAAACGCCGGCAGGCCCCCGACTGCGCGCGATCAATTCCGGGCGCCGGCATGCCCAACTGGCGCAGGCGTTCTTCACCCCAGCCAATGGTGGGCCAACGCAGCCAATGTCACAGGGTCTACTTGGTTACGTTCTTGCTAACCAGCAGCAGGACTTCGCTCTTGTCGCAGCGCCTAATCTCTTTGCTGCTGGCGGCACACTTGATGTTCAGGTCAATGGCGCAAAAGTCGTTTACAAAATCGCTCCTACTCGCACCGATTTGCGCTAGCTTCGCGATGATTGTTCCTGGCGAGGTATCGGCCAAGAACAAGGACAGCGCTGCTAACGCGGACGGGGACGACTTTGCGATCGCAACTGCCGTCGCAACTCAAACTGTCGAGCTTGGCGAAATGCAGCGCTTGATGTTGCTGGTCAGCGTCAATGGCCGCGCGCGCGGAATTGTCCCAGTACAGCGTAAGAATAGCGAGTTTTGGGTAGCACGCGATGACTTGCCAACTCTGGGAATTAAAGTGCCAAACAATCCAGCACAGCTAGTCCAGCTCAGCACCCTTCAGGGAGCAATTACACAATATGACGATGCCAAGCAGAGTCTAGACCTGACTGTGCCAGTAGCGTTGCTGGATGCAGAAATTAGCTACCTTAACCGCTCGGAAAATCTCGTTCTTGACGCGTCGCCCAGCCCCGGTCTCTTGGTCAATTACGACGCCGCGTTCAACTACGTTGATGGGCAAGCGCAGTTGGGGCTTTTTTCCGAACTGCGCGCCTTTAGCTCCGCAGGAACATTTGAGACAACAGCGATTACCCGCTGGGATATTGATGGCCTGGACGCCGTGAGATTTGACACCAGCTATACGCGCTCATTTCCCAGCCGGCGCCAGCAACTTCGGATAGGCGATGTGATCACCTCGATCACCCAATGGTCGCGTCCGATACGGCTGGGGGGCGTTCGTTTTGGAACAGACTTCTCGCTCCAGCCCAACTTTGTGACAACGCCGATACAGCAGAGCTTTGGAAGCGCAGCTCTGCCTTCCCGGCTGGAGCTGTTTGTTAACGGTTCGAGGCGCTTTGCAGGAGATGTGGAACCTGGTCCTTTTGTGGTCGACCTAGGCCCAAATCGATTTGAAGGGCCCGGCGAAGCGCAAGTTGTTTTGACCGATATGCTCGGGCGGAGCAGCGTGCAGAATCTGAATTTCTACAACAGTCCACGCTTGCTGCGCGCTGGACTGAATGAATGGTCGGCGGAACTTGGTTTTGCGCGCAAGGATTACGGCTTTCGCTCTTTTGCCTATGACAATGATCTGACGGGAAACGTATCATGGCGCCAAGGGCTTACCGACCGCTTTACACTAGAAGCCCATGCCGAGGCACGTTCAGGTCTATTCTCTGCAGGAGTAGGGCAAACCATGTCGCTCGACCAGTTTGGTGTCGTTGCCAGTTCCATCTCGCGAAGCGTAAGCGATGCAGGGTCCGGCGAGAGGGTCACGATAAGCTACGATTGGAGCAATGGTTTCTTCAACGTATCGGGAGAGTTGTCCCGCTCATGGGGGCGCTTTGTCGATCTTGGCAGTAATTCCGAATTGGCGCTCGCCCCGCCCGATAGCGAGTTCGTCCAGATTGGACTGTCCGACGCCAGCCTTGGCACACTGACCGCCAATTATGGACGGCTCGCTTACGCAAACGGCTCAAATTTGAGATACGCAGGCCTTGCGTGGAGAAAGCAAATTTCTCCGCGGATGGCGCTTCGGTTTTCTTACCGACACGGGTTTAATAACAATGTGGGCTCCGGAGTATTTCTATCGCTCGATATGACTCTGCCCAACCAGACTTTCTCATCGGTGGGATACGGGCAAGTTGACGGCGACAACAATTTCAGCCTGCGTTCGCAGCGGTCCGCTCCGCTTGAAGGAGGCATCGGTTGGCAAGTAGCGTTGCAAAGGCAGGTTGGCGGTACAAGTGCTTTAGGGCGTGTCGAAGCAATTGGACGCTCAGGTCAGCTATCAGCTACGCTTGCCAATTCATTTGGGCAATGGCGCACGAACGCTTCGCTGCGCGGCTCACTGATCTATATGGCTGGCGATCTTTTCACCGCACGTACTATCGATGATAGTTTTGCTTTGGTAACAGCAGACGGTTTGCCCGATGTTCCGGTCACTCTTAACAACCGCCGTGTGGGCCTAACAAACGCATCCGGACAATTGCTCGTCCCCGGATTGCAGTCTTGGCAAGCCAATCACATCGGGATTGACACAGCCGACTTGCCTCCATGGATCAGCGTCGATACGGCCGCCAGCCAAGCCATTCCTGCCGACCGAACAGGCACCCGTGTATCCTTTAGTTTGAACCGGTTACGTGCGGTCTCAATGCGAGTGGTGGATACGGCTGGTGAATATTTGCCGGCTGGCTCCCGTGCAACGATTCACGGATCGCCGGATGCCGAATTACTGCTCGGCTTCGATGGCATGCTGTACATTGAGGAGCCTGTGGCTGGAGCGCTAATCCGCGTAGAAACGCCAAGCGGAACATGCTCTTGGCGATTGCCAGCAAGGATTGAGTCAGATGGTATCAAATCGCTTGGTCGGCAGATCTGCGGACCCGAAACCCACCACGCCAAAATCGCTTATGCGAACCTAGGTTTGGGTGAAGAGTTGCTGACCATTGCCAACCGCATCTGCCAAAGGCCACAGCCATTTGTTTCGCCTCATAACGAAGACGCTGCCGGCCCCATGATTTGCAAGGAAGAAGCATGAGCAATTCACGACTACCTTTGGCGCTGATCGCCGCATGCGCTTTTGCTCTTTGCTGCTTGATCATTCCAACAAGCGCAAATGCCAATGTGAATTGCAGTGTCACTTATAATCCAGCGAATTTCGGTGCGGGAAATGCCACGACATCCACAATAGATTACAGCTGCACCAATTTTGCCGCCACGCCCGTTTCCTTCACCATTTGCGCGCAAAGAGGCACTCCGAGCTTTCCTGGTACAACGTCGCAACCGCGAATGAGCGGCCCTTTTGGCATACCGCTCAACTTCAATTTATACACTGATGCCGCTCGTACCACGGTTTGGGTCGGTACAACTTACATAACAAAGCCAATTGGCATAGCCGCCAATGGAACAACGAGCAGCAGCATAACCTATTATGGCTTGATAGACTTTCGGCCCAACAGACCGGCAGGAACTTACTCAGGAGCTTTTTTCAGCACTATTCTGGGTATTTTGGACGGAGGTACATGTCAGTCAAATAGCAACAGCACAGATCCGGAATTTAGCGGGGCATCAGGCAACATCGACGTGGAGGCCATCATTGGCAACAATTGCACGGTCAATGCCAGCAATCTCAGTCTTGGAACAGTCACGGCCAATGCTACGGCAATTTCTGGTTCAACCACCATCAACGTGAGTTGTCCCATTGGCACGGCCTATTACATCGGACTCGCTCCGTCTAATGGTGACTTGAACGGCGCGGGCGTGTTGAGCGGCACAGGCGGCAATTCTGCCCAAGTGCCTTATCAATTGCGCTCGGGCAGTAGCAGTGGACCCGCATGGGGCAATACCGCCACTTCCTCCAGTGTAGGTAATGGTGTGGCTGGGATAGGCAGCGGCACTGCGCAAAGCTTTAACGCTTTTGCCACCGTGCCCAGTGCCAATTACGCGCCTGACGACTACTCTGACACAGTCACCATCAATGTGAATTTCTGAAGATCACGGAGCGGAAGCGTTGATCCACCAATTGAAACATGAGGGATCTGAGCCTCAACCAATCAGCGGACTTTATTCTGAGTCCATTTCTCCAAATGTCTTGCCAGACCGAAACACCCAATATTTGCTCAATGTGAAGGTAATTGGCGGAATGGCTGCCAACGAGGCCAGAACGTATAGATGTATAGGGAGATTGAATGACCTAGTGATGTACAGGATCGCCGTGGTGATTGTAAAACTTACTAGCGTCAGCATAGTATATCTGAGTAATGCCGAACGTATGGAACCACGGTAGAGAAACGTCATCCTGGTATTGCCTAAGAACGACACCCAAAACGCGCAAAGCGCTCCGATCCCATTCGCAACATAGGCATTTGCCGAAGTCCCTTCGATCAAAGCATAAGCGATGATCAAATGGGTGAAAGTGGCGGAAATACCGACGAAGCCGAACGAACCAATTTGCCGTAGCAATTGCGTCATAAGGCTAGAGCTTGACCGGCTTGACGATTGCGAACAGAGAAAGCCCATATGGCATAGGCACCTTTCCCACCAGATGCTGCTCAAACCCGAAAATTTTGCCCAGTATCGCGTTGACGAATTTGTGGGGAGTATCGTGAGATCCCGTGTTCTTAACGATCTTGGACAGAATACGCTCGATAAGTGCGAGCGGGAATAACAGGCTGTTGAAATAACCGATCCGCTCCAACTCAAGCCCCGCATCGGCGATAGTCTGGGACAGATTATCCCTCGAATAGCGCCGAACGTGGTGATGCAATTCGTCATGCTTTGACCATAGCCAAGGAAACGCTGGCACCGTGATCAGCAATTTCCCCTCAGGCTTTAGCAACCCTTTGAGCGTTTCGAGAGATGCCTTATCTTGTTCAATATGCTCAAGGACATCAAGCATAGCGATCAGATCGAAAGGTTCTGAACCCAGATCAACGTTATCTGGCAGCACTCCGGGCGCAACATCTATGTTCAAATTGCTTGCGGCGTAGTTGCGGGCATCATCGTCATATTCGAAGGCGGATACGTCCCCAAACTCCTGAAGCATGGGAAGATTGCCGCCATAACCGCATCCCGCTTCAAGAATTGCGGGTCTTTCAACATCCGGTATATGTGTCGAAATCAAGCGGCGGATGATCGAACGCCTGCCAGTAAACCACCAGTGTTTTTGCTGAGAATTGCGGAGCGATTCATAGGCTTCACGATCCATGTCAAAACCCCTCTTTCGAAGCGACAACGAACAAGGGTCTCCCGCGCACCTGCACAGATATTCGTCCAACATACTCGCCCATCAGACCAAGGCTGAATAGATTCAGGCCTCCAAGCAACAACACCACGATCATCAGTGACGCATATCCCGGCACTTCGATGCCTTGTACAAGAGTGTAGAGGCCCAAACCGACAGCATAACAAAGCGCCAGAACGGACACAGCCGCGCCGATGATCGTCCAGATGCGCAATGGCAACGTGGTCGATGAGACAATCCCATCAAGTGCGAGCCTCAACAACTTTACGAAGCTCCACTTGGTTTCGCCGATCGCGCGTTCAGGTCGAACATATTCAACAGTTTCCGTTTCGAAACCGATCCACGAGAACAGCCCTTTGTTGAAGCGCGTATGCTCGGTCATCTCGTTGAGTACATTGACAGCATCGCGGTCCATCAAACGGAAATCACCAACATTATCAGCAACGGGATGTTCAGCGATCATGTTGATTGCATCATAGAAAATACGAGACGTGGCCCGCTTAAACAGACTGTCTGCGCTGCGATCGCTGCGCTTTGCGTTCACCACTTTGGCTCCTGCAATCCACTTGTCGATCATCGGCCTTAGCAATTCGGGGGGATCTTGAAGATCAACATCCATTGGAACAACTGCATCACCTTGCGCCGCATGCAAGCCCGCACTCAGCGCAGCCTCTTTGCCAAAATTGCGGGAAAGCACCAAGAGTCTGATCCGGGTGTCCTTCTTCATCAACTCCCGGATCACTACTGCGGTCCCGTCGTGGCTACCGTCATCGATGAAGACAATTTCAAAGCGTGGAGGTAGCTCATCGAGCGACCAACACCTCGCGATTGCGGCATCGATCCCCTCCACAAAAGCGCGCACGCCTTGCGCTTCATTGTATACGGGTACGGCAAGCGAGATCAGTGGACAGAAGGCCGATATCGGATTGCCTTCAAAATTTTGCCCTTCTAGCATTGCTTTAAAGCCCCTAAACACTGGTTAGCCGAGTTTTGTCCTTCCTCAATTCTTACCAGTAAGGGTTAATTTTTCTTTAAAGTCTGGTATTGAGAAGACCTTCCAAATGACGATATCACCACGAATGCCGACATATGGGGTCGTGGTTCTCTTTGTCACCTCAATTGCAGCGTTGTTTTATTCCAGTTTCGATCTATCTCATGACGCTAGCTGGTATCTGATCGCGACCCAAAAATTCACGTCCGGATCAGAGCTTTATTCCGAAGTGGTTGAAATCAATCCGCCGCTCGCATTTTACCTAACCATGCCGGCGATCTGGTTGGCGCAGATTGCCGCCATTTCCGAGACCTCCGCATTTTTCCTCTATTGCTCGGCGCTAGGCGGCTTATCAACTTTGTGGTGTGCATCCCTGGTGATGCGCGCGGATGTCGAAGAGCAGCGGCGCCTGGTCGTAATCGGCGCTATTCTGCTCATCTTTTTTGTCTTGATGGTCGCCGAATTTGGTCAGCGCGAGCACTTGATGATGATGTTTGCCGCGCCTTACTTGCTCAGCCTTGTCCTACTTTCGCGGTTGCGAGAGCTGTCATGGATGGAGCATATCATGCTCGGATTGATGGCTTTCCTTGGACTGGCGCTCAAACCATATTTCCTCGCTATTCCAGCCGGCATTGTTCTGGCCCGGCTATTAGTCACCAAGGATCCGCGTGAGCTTTTTCTCGTTTGCAACTGGACTTTGGGCTTGACCTTGATCGGCTACGTCGCATTTATCGCGATCCAACATCCGCTGTACCTAGACTATATCGTTCCAATAGCTCAGCTCGTTTATGACGGTTACGATATCTCTCCAACAGGCGTACTACTGAAGCTGGAGGTCATCCTGCTAATCGTAATGTCTTACGCATTGTTTCACATGCGGGACGAACTCGATCATGAATGTGTTGGCGCCTTGGGAGGGTTAATCGGAGCAACTCTTTGCTACCTTATCCAATATAAGGGGTGGAATTACCAACTCTTGCCAGTTTCTGCATGGCTTATCCTGCTTATAGCATTCTTGACGACACGGCCGCTGAAAGGTCAGAAATCGAGCCCAATTGTTCGTATACTTCTCATTGCAATTCCGCTGTTTCTAGTGGGCTCACAAGTGCTCAGAGGGCCTTATAAGAGTGCGACTGCGGATGAATTTGGCGCATTCGTTCAGAAAGAAAGGCAATCGATCTTAGTGCTCAGCACCAATGTCTCGGCTGCTTTTCCCTTTGTGAATAAGGTACAGGGCGATTGGGCGAGCCGCTATCCGGCGACATGGTTCATACCGGGCGCGGTAAACAAGCTATCACGATTGGATTGCCGCGAAAGCAACCAGATTTGTAGCGAACAAAAGGATGTGTTGAACCTCGCCCGATCCACCATGATCGAGGATTTCCAGCGCTACCGCCCTCAAATAGTTTACATCGATGCGCGCGCGCACAAACCCTATTTTGAAGTTCCGTTCAACTATTTCACGTTCCTTGCTCAGGATCCGCGTTTTGCTGATGTTTGGCAGTGTTATCGCCAGATCGGTACTGCGATGGGATTTGAGGTGTGGTCACGCCATTGTTCCAACAACCGAACCAATCCATGACAAACGCCGTTGCCACAACTTGCTGAGCATATTCCGTCACAGACAGTGGTTGGAATAGCATTGATCTGTGAGTTTATCTGAGAAATCAGAAAGTAACCCGCGCTAACTTTCACATTGTCGCCGATGTTACGATGGATAGCACCCAATGCGCCCAACAAGGGCATCAAAACGGCCAAGGGCTCTCATAGCAAATGGCAAAAATATTCGGCTTCGATAAAAGACAAGCCGATGAGACCAAAACACGCCTCCGCCCAATCACCTCAATCTGTCTCATGAACGCTGACCGGGTAGCCTCCATCAATCTAACAAACCCGGCCAGGCGCACTTTTGCTAAAACTTACCAAGCAAGTTCAAGAACCAGCCTCGGCTCGTGAAGCTTTGATCGGAAAGATCATCAGAGAAGTCAGTGAAGCTATAGCCAACCCCGATTTTCGCATTGTTGCCAATGTGCCGGTATACGCCTGCCAAGAAGCCATAGCGTGTGTCGCCTGCTAGATCATTGGTCAAGACGCGGCCTTCGATGAGTGCGTCCCAATCCTTCACGAAGTGAATGTCCCCGCGCAGCACACCCAGATGGGTGTTGCTGGAAACGAACTGATCGCTCTCACGGCCAAGTGAAACGCGGCCCTGACGGAAACCGTATTTACCACCGACCGTCAGCCAGTTGGTCAGATCATAGGTTGCGTCAATCGACAGGATTTGACTCACTTGCTTTGGACTGTTGGTCTGTCCGCCTTGCGTAATTTGACCAATAGGACCCAAATCACGGAAGTAGTTATAGCGAGCCAGCACGTTCAGACGATCATTGTCGACGGGACGATAGGCAAAGCCGGCGACCCCTTCGATAAAGTCTGCGGCGCGCACATTGGTGCCTTCATTATCGGCAATCGCAAAGTTCAACCGACCGATGAAACGCCAGTCACGGTTCAGTTCGGCATTGATGTTGTTGCGCACCAGCCAAACTTCTTGGTCGCGGCCATTGCCATCTTCAAATCGGGCTTCGATTTGCGAGCTGATCTGCAGACCTTCTTCGCGGTAACCTGCGCCGAATGTAGCTGCGGTCCGTTTGAATACGCCGGTTATCGCATCATCAATCCGTCCATTCTCGAAAGAGCCGCTAAACGACCAATGTTCTGACGGATCAAAATTGAGGCCGAAGCTGCGGACCAGGCTTGGCGCGATACCGCCATGACCGATCCGGTTTTCTCCGTAGATCGACAGTGAACTGGAGAAACGCTGGCGCGCACCGACAGTCAATGTCCCGCTGTTTGAACGGCTGAACAGATTTTGCGGTTCAAGCCCGGTGTCATTGCGATCAGCCAGCAGTGCGTACCCAATATACGCCTCTGATCCTTCGCCCAGACGGCGATTCAATTGCACATCTGCGCCGAGGCCGCCGTCACCGCCAGACACTTCGCCAGAGAACGTCAGCTTGTCGCTAATCTCTGCCTTAGCGCCCACACCGGCACGATTATTTTCAAGCCGGCCCGGATCATTTTCCAGAGTCATCTGTCCAAAGGCATAGGCCGACCAGTTGCTGTTGGATGGGTCATAATCCACCTGCAATGCTGCATCGGTGCGAAGGCCATCTTCAACACTGTTGAACAGTTGGCCGGGGGCCCGTTTGTCTCTGCGCACGCCGAGACGCGCACTGACATCTTTGCCGAACTTTTGGACAATATCCGCCGTTGCCGCTGATGAAGAACCGTTCAAGTCGGTCGAAAGTTCATCATATTTGGCCTTGATTTGTGTACTGTCTCCCACCGCAAGTTCAGCAAATGCACCCCAGCGCTGCGTATCGCTGAAAGTCAGCTGCGCGTTGGAAGAGAAGCCAGCATCAAAGTGCTCGAAATAGCCGCCCGCTTTACCGATATTGCCGTCTTTGCCAGCAAGTTCAGCAAAATCCACGGCTACTTCAGCGCGATAGGCATCTGCCGATTGTCCGATCACAGCAGGCGATGCAATGTTCACAAAGTTGAGACCGCCATCGACCGAATTGGACTGGCCAAAGCCAGGCCCCTCAGTGCGCGCGATCTCCGCTTTGAAATATGTGCCTGCGGAATGGCGGAGAAGCAGATCCGCTCCAAGCAATGTCTGATCGGCTGTTTCGGTTGTTTCCTTTTGCGATGTGATACCTAGTCGGGCAAAATCACCGACCCAGCCAGCAGCGCGTGTTGCAACAGTATAGCCGTCCAGATCGCCGACAACCGGCGTATATTCATATCGCACAACCAAGACCGGAATATTTCCAGCTGAGCTGCCCTGGCGTACAGTTGCGCCATCAGAGGCAACCGATGCCAGCGGCCGGCTCAAAGTCACGCGGCCTTGGAAATAGTCGATGTTGTAGTCTTCCTGCGGGCGCAGCTCTGTTGACGAAAGCACCAGACCCGTTTCGCGGTCACGTGTTTCGATCCGCAAACGCTCAGAACCGATAGTCAAATCTTGACGATTGAGGAAATAGAGCGACCCGCCCGTTCCCCGAAATTCGTCGCGCGCTGGCAACGTGCCCGGATCAGAAGCATAAGCGGTCAATTGCAATTTGCGTTCACCAAAGTCGGTCAGATTGCTGCTCTGATAGTTAATCAGCGCGCCAAACAGACCACGATCAAGCTGGGCCAATTCGGCCTGCTGGAAATTGGCAATAAAGTTACCGACGATCAGGCTGCTATCGTCTTTCTCCAAGCGAGCGTAGAAGCCAGTTTGCGTAGGCGCATCTTCGATCAGCGTCGAATCGTCACCATATGTCGGATAAAACTCATTGCTATCCAACCGGCGAAGCAATTGCCGCGGATCTTTCCGATCGATATTGCTGAACAGATCTTCGAGCAGAACTTCACCGGTGTCCAAGGAGCTGGTGAGCTTCCAACCATCACCAAACTTGCCGCTTAGATAGTAAGCTGCTCGCGAGGTGAGATAGTTGCCATCGGATGTCACATCGCCGCTAACGTCAACCGCTGGGCCTTTGCCATTGGAGCTGATGAAAGTGACATCACCTTGACCAACAAAGAACCAATCGCTTTTTGGCACATCAATATTGTAAATGCTGTCGAGAGCAACGACTGCGCCGCGTGCGATTTGCACTTCGACTTTTTTGGCATCTTTGCGGACGATTTGACGTGTGGCGAATTTCCCATCGTCATCGACCGGGATCATCTGACCAGAAACGCGTACCCGTTCGTTCTCCGGATCTGCTCGGCCAGTAACGACCACCGCAACCGTGTTCGATGTTGAAATATTTCGGATATTCGCTTCATCGATCAAACCGAATTCTGGCCGCGATGGAGCTGGATTTTCCTCGCCGAAAGGTTCTTCCAAAAGTGTCAATTCTTCAGGCAAGGTCTCATCGAAATGACCCTGCGCGCCATAGACACGGTAGACAAAATAGAGTTCTGCAGGAGCATTTTCTGGAGCCCTCCATTTCGCGATTCCATTGCTGTCCGTTTGGACGGTCGCATATGGTTTGCCATCGCTTGGGCGGCCATCCAAAAAGAGTCGCACTTCAGATCGCTCGACCAAGGCTGGATAGTTAGTGTAGCCAATAAAGGTAGCACTGCTTCCACGAACAATAGTACGTTCACTTTCAACCAAGCCCACTGAGAGAACTGGTTGAGTATGGAGCGTGTCAACCCGCACTTGGACACCATGCTCACTGACTTCAGCCAACTCGCGTTTTTCATCAATCTGGATCGAAAACGCGGAAGGCTCTTCTTGTGTCGCTGCTTGAACCACTGGTCCATTCGCAGTTTGCGAACTATCAATCGGCGTGAGGACAGACTTGCGCAATTCTTGTTGGGTTTCACCTGTGCCAGGAACAAAGATGATCTCTTGCTGAACTGCTCTCGAAGTTTTGGCCGGCCCTGAGGTCTCCTCGGCCGCCACCGCTGTCGGGATTCCGGCTGCAACGAATGCAACCGCAGCGCCAGACATCAGCTTAGCTTTGTTAGACCCTACTGTGTTTTCAGTCGCGAAAACGGAGGCAGGAAGCCCAGCACGAAATGCGTTGTTTTGTTTTGTATAGGTCATGGTAATTACTCCCCACCTGAATTGCTGGTGGCTCGAACCACATTGGTTTCGATAATTGCTGATGGCCCGTCCCAGTCATCGCTGAAGATTCTGGCGACCATTTCCGCGACTGTTTCAGCGCGGGATTTCGCAGAGCCTTGTGCCTCACCTGCTCCGACTTTGTAGTCGATGCGGATGACTGGATTTTCTGGATCAATCTGCTCTCTCAAGGAAATGAGCTGTGCGGCATAAGCCGGCTTCAGATTGTTGCTTCCTGTCAAGAATGCATTGTCGTCGAGAGTGATGATGGCCCGTTTTGACAGCTTAGCACCAAAGTTGAGCTTGGTGATCTTACCGCGTGTCAAACGAACAGCGCGGGGATTTTCAGTGGTCACTTGATAACCCGTCGGAAGTGTCCGTGTATCGACTTTCAAAACATAGTTTGAACCAATCCGCGCATTTGGAACGGCCGCACAAGTTATGTGGTAACGTCCAAATTCGTCGGTTGTGATCAACTGACCATTGACGTTAGCTAGACGTACATTTGCAATGCCGGGCTCGCCATCATCCTGATAGCCATTGCCGTTGCGGTCATCGAACACTTTGCCGATGATTTCGGAGCAATCGAACACTGCGCTGGCAACAATCGAGACGACAGCCTTACCGCGGTTGGAAATCTCGCTTCCGTCGATGGCATTGCGTCCAAGAGCTGTATTCACACGGTCGCCGCCTGAAACACCTGCGCCAACAACCATCGTAAGATCGTACGTCACTGTGGCTGCAGGGCCGAATGTTTGATTCTCCCACCGCAACTCATTGCCGACTTGCAGAGGTTCTTCTGCGATATTGTTCACAAAAGATGTGCCCGTCACATATTTGAAGCCTGGGGGTATCAAATCGATAACATCGACACCTGAACGCTGCACATTCTCAGCGTTGCGGACAGTAATTGTATAGGGAACAAGATCACCTACGCTCGCCGAACGCTTAACGCTTGTCTTGCTGATCATCAGCGGCGCCCGATCTTGGAACGGATCAAGAGGAATGTGGTTGTGCACCACATCACGGTCTCCCGACGCCAGAATGAAGCTCAGATAATAGGTCGTATCTTCGCCTGCTATAGGAGCGTTTGGAGTTGGCACCACCTGCAATGCTCCACTACCAGATGGCGAGTTGTTGCCTTGCGGTGTAATTCCAGCTGAAGGTGGATTCAGAGCACCAAGCTCAGGAGATATAATCGTGGATGGATTATCGCTATAGCTGCCTGGCGCATCAAAAGTGATGTTGTATTCCGTTTCACCCAATGGACATGACGTTGCGCCGCCCGGGACTACGTCGAAACGATAACGTCCATCATCATCGGTCAATTGGTTCTGCTGTGCGGGATCCACGAGGCACGCCACTGGAAGCGGGTTGCCATTGGAATCGCGCAGCGTAACAACTGTACCCGCAACTGGTTGACGCGTAACGGCATCATAGACCACGCCCGATGGATCAATTGGAAGGTTTTGATCGACGACGACGTTGCCGCCAGTCAATTCTATATTCTCGATTGTGCCATAGAGAACGCCGTTGTCCGGGTTTCTGAAGCTAATCTCATACTGGCCAAGCGGCAGATCACCCACTTCATAGTAACCGTTTGCATCGGTCGTGAGATTGGCCACTAGATTTCCGTCATCGTCGCGGATTTCAACAATCCAGCCATCCAGCAGCTCTTCACCGCTATCCAGCACGCCGTCCCCATCTTCATCGAGGAAGACTGTACCGGCAATGCCACCAACGGGTGGGTCAACGACCACGGTAACTGAGCTAATTGAGCAGTTGGTTGGGTTCAGCTCCTCACAGATCTGATACTCGATGGTGTAAGTGCCAGCAGGTGTCCCTGGGGGCACTGCTACAATACCCGTTGCCGGATCCATTGTCGGAACTGGATCACCCGGATTGGCCGGAGTTGCCGGTGTCAGAATGGTGCCGATGATATCATCGGGATCAACAGGCTCACCATTCAGAGTATCGTTGTCATACGCATTCCCTGCGTTCGGATCACCTGCAGTGCTATCAACCGGACCAATATCATCATTCGTCGATTCAATCGGTGCTGCTTCAACCTCCACTGTAATTGTACCGGTAGTACAATTCGTCGGATTGATGGTCTCACAGATCTCGTATTCAATCGTATAGCTGCCTGCTGGAGTACCTGGAGGGACGGAAATATTGCCCGTTGCAGGATCCAGTTCAGGAACTGGCGCACCCGGAGTTATCGGCGCAGCAGGAGACGTTACTGTTCCATTGACATCACTAGGATCAAAGGGATCGCCATTGATCGTATCATTTGTGTAAGCATTTCCAGCATTCGGGTCACCGTCAATGCCATTGACCCCGGTTACTACGTCATCTGGAGCATCGATCTCCGCAAAATCAACCACCACTTCTTCACTAAGATCATCACCGGCTGTCGTCGGATCAGGCTGATCGCCTGTGGCCGCCGTGGTCACGTTCTCGATCGTATTGCCGCCCTGGCCTGCATCCACAACGCCTTCAATGGTCAGAACCGCGCTCGCACCATCTGCCAAGGTGCCAACGCTCCAAACGCCTGTGCCTGCATCATAAGAACCAGCGCTCACACTGCCGTTGTTCGCTGTTGCGGTCAGACCTGCTGGAAGAACATCGGTAAGGCTCACACCTGTTGCTTGCGCTGCGCCATTATTCGTAACAGTGATCTCAAAGGTCACCGTATCGCCTTCAGCAGGAGTTGGATTACCAGACGCCAAAGCCTTAGCGGTCACTAGGTCAGCGCCTGCATCAACCACCACTTCTTCACTAAGATCATCACCGGCTGTCGTCGGATCAGGCTGA
>CAZAIG010000010.1:23625-27292 GCA_964485135.1 uncultured Porphyrobacter sp.
CTTCAGCAGGAGTTGGATTACCAGACGCCAAAGCCTTAGCGGTCACTAGGTCAGCATCTGTGCGCACCACCTCGACCGTAACAGTCGCAGTCTCGCAGTTGGTCGGGTTTGCAGTTTCGCAGATTTGATAGTCGAACGTGTACGTCCCTGCAGCCGCATTGGGATTTACACCGACAGTGCCTGTCGCTGGATCAAAGGTTAATTCGGGAGGAACCGTTTCACCCGGTGCAAGCGTCAAAATGACATTGCCAGAGCCAGCTGGATTCCCATTCACGGTGTCTCCGTCGAAAACACTGAGCACTGCTGGATCGCCAGAAAGCCCATCCACCCCAGTTTCCGTATCATCGCCAGCAATAATCGCAGCAAATACCGTATCTGAGTCCGACGCACTGTCGTTCGCTGATACCGGATCAACCGCCCCAGAAGGAACAGCGACCGACGCCGTGTTGTCAGCAGTCTGCGCAAAGGCAGTCGATGACACGCCCAGCATGGCGAAAGGAATAGCGCTTGCAAGCATTCCTGTTGAAGGAACGAAATTGCGTGCTGTGAAGTTTGATGTGCGCTTCATGACTAGTCTACCTGACAAGAAAAGGTGAGTGTTGCAGCGTCACCATTGGCGAGTGTGCCAAGCGTGATGCCTGCGAAAAGGTCAGCAACCGTGAAGGTGCCTGAAGGAACGCCGTTCCCTGTGATTGTTACTGGATTCCCAGGGGGGCATGTGATGCCACTGCCAGGGGTATCGGTTACGATACCGCCCGTGAGCGCATCGGGCCCATTGTTCGTGACGACCAACGTGTATGTTGTGGTTGTGCCAGAGGTAACGGTATCGGCGGCTTGATCCACTTCACCATTCACGCCTGGGGTGTTGGTCTTTGTGATCGCAAGATCAGCAACCGCTTCGATAACAATCGTTGCGATCGCGGTGTCGCAATTGGTTGGATTGGCCACCTCACAGATCTGATACTCAACATTATAAGTGCCAGGCGCGGAACCAGCCGGTACCGACAGAGTGCCATCAGGATTAATAGTAACACCGGTCAAACCATCGGGATCTGAAATAGATGGGGTTACATCAGCGTCTGCAAATGCCGCACCATTAAGGGTGTCGTTGCCAAAGACGCTCGCTGTATTACCGCCGGTTGAAGGGATTGGACTTGAGGAGAAGTCATTATCCTCAGCGGTAATTTCGTTGTCGACAACGACGCTTTCATCAAGATCATCACCGCCGGTCGAAGGATCGGGCTCGTTGCCGGTTGCCGCATTCAGCGTGTTCTGAATAATCTGGCCGCCTTGGCCCGGATCCACTGTACCTTCAATAATCAAGGTCGCCGTTTCGCCAGAAGCAAGGTCACCAACGGACCAAAGGCCTGTTCCGGAGTTGTAGCTGCCCCCTGTTGAGCCGCCGGTTCCGCTTACCGTTCCGTTGTTCGCCGTCGCAGTCAGGCCCGCTGGGAGCAAATCGCTTGTAGAAATGCCCGTCGCATTGGCAGGACCATTGTTCGCAACCCCGATCTCAAAGGTAACAACGTCACCAACAGAGGGCTGGTTGTCGCCGGACGCCAGGATCTTTGTTGTCACAAGGTCCGCATTCGGATTGACCGATGCACCCAGTGGATCAAGGCTGAACTGAGCCCGCGCATTTCGAGCACCCTCAACATCATCATAATAAATTGTGATCGAAGTTGCTGGTGTCGTAAGAACGAACTCAGCGGTTTCATTGGTCGGGTTATTCTCACCAAAAGCATTGGCAAGAAATGTACCGACTGCGCCAGCAGAGGTTAGACGACCCGCTTGGTCGGCAAACGCTGGAGGCGAAGCAAAGGAATGAACTTCAATTGTTGGGGATGACCATGTGCCCGGCACATTCGCAGCGAATGAATCTCGCGGTGCAATACCGTCCATATCATCAATGTCGTTGAAGCCGATCGAGTTCAGCGCGAAACCCGACGTTGTGAACGTCATTTCAATAGTGCGATCACAAGCGGCGACGCTTGAACGCGCAAACAATGTTGCCCGTCCAGTCGCATCAAACGCAGCGCACGCTGTGTCCTGCGGTTCAAGCGTAACGGTAATTGTACGCGAAGCGTCCGTTGTGTCAGTATAAATGGCAGTAAAGCTATTAGGTACACTCGTGAGCGCAAATGTTTGTGCGCTCGCCGCACTGACCGGCAATATTACACCAGCTAACATTACAAAAAGCGCAATTACAAAATGCTTCAATGAAGAAGTTCTTTGATTAAAAACGCAATCAGATGTTGATTTCGATTTAATACAATTGCAATTCAATGCTTTGTCAAAAATACTATTAAACACGATGAACCCTTCGCAAGTCGATGAAGGAGTTCTCGCTGAGTATGGTTAAGAAAACCTTCCGGAATTGCTTTGGATATGTAAAATGAGATTAAAAGTTGTGAACGGACAACTAGGTTGTCGACGAAAGGCAGCCCGAGGCCTGCCCCTTAGAAGCTGCTGCCTTTAAGAGGTGCTGTCCGTCCAAGTGCGATTTGTCGGCTATTGAAGCGACTGTCGCAATTATAAGCTCGGTCTACGCAGCAATATTTTGCCACTCAGCGGTACTATCAGGGAAACCGAACCTTCTTTGTTTGGCCAAGAGACGCCGGCGCAAAATGCGCCCATAAACAGGCAATTTATCTCGCAGAGACAAGAGGCAATGAAGACCTTGGCGCCGGAAACCCGCGCAAACCGGCGCTTACAGGGAAGCCAAAGTAATCAGAGAGCGGTGCTGGGGGTAGGTGGCGGTCCTGTCAGTCTAATGGCAACTTGTCTCCGATTGGCGGAGCTTGCCTTTACCCGTTGTGATTTTAGGCTATGAGGTTTTGCCACTCAGCCAATGCGGCTGAGCGGGAGGCCTTGTAAGTTTGACGGCCGGTTAGGTGGCGCTGTGCGTTGAAGTGATTGTGGACGTTGGCGTGGACTGAAGCGAACTTTTGTAGCGATTTCATTTGTCGAAATCTGAGCATCGGCCTTTCTCGTCGTCGAAACGGGAGGTGGCTGTTTTCGACCCTGTTGTTCTTCCATCTACCCACCTCGCGACGACTTTCATTGCCGAGTTCACACATCGCAGCCGGGTAAGATTTGAGCCCGTCGGTCACGATTTTCTCGATCTGACCATGCCGCTTCAGCGCCTTCTTTAAGAACCGTAACGCCGCCTTTTTTGTCGCGCTTCTCCGTGACATAGCTTTCGAGGATCTCGCCTTCATGATCCACAGCACCCCATAGGTAATGCGTCTCGCCATTGATCTTCACGAACACCTCATCCACATGCCAGTGCCAATTTCGAAAACCACACATCCTAGAAATTCGCTGGCGTTTGATGTCAGCCGCAAACATCGGGCCGAACCTATTCCACCACAACCGTACGGTCTCATGGCAGATGTCTATCCCTCGCTCCGCAAGTAGATCTTCGACGTTCCTAAGCGAAAGTGGAAAACGCACATACATCATCACGACCAAGCGGATGATCTCTGGCGAAGAGTTGAAACGCTTGAACGGGCTGTCTGGTTTGGCTCTCGATTTGCGGCTCATGCACCTCGGTTAGCAGATCCCTTCAAAATTGCCCCGTTAGTCTGACAGCCCCCGGTATGCAGTTCAGCTGCCTTTGACAGTTAACTTGTTTTCAACAGAGTGCCGGGACGGTTTCATCTCG
>CAZAIG010000011.1:0-18630 GCA_964485135.1 uncultured Porphyrobacter sp.
GTCTCTATGGTGGTCGGCCCGCAAGCCTATCACCGGCTTCCCGATATGCTGGACGATGCGGTGAAGGGAAAGCGCTCTACTGATACCGACATGCCCGCGATTGCAAAGTTTGGCGCACTTCCCAAACGGCGTAAGGCGCCTCCCTCAGCCTTCCTAACCATTGCAGAAGGGTGCGACAAATTCTGCACCTATTGCGTGGTGCCTTATACGCGCGGGGCAGAAATCTCGCGACCTTATAAGGACTTAATCAGCGAAGCGCAGATTTTGATTGAGGGCGGGGCGAAGGAGATCACTCTGCTGGGCCAGAATGTTTCGGCTTGGTCGGGTGAGGATGAAAAGGGCGCCGCTATCGGCCTCGCTGGCCTGATCCGCGCGCTGGCGAAATTGGATGGGCTGGAACGCATTCGCTACACTACATCGCATCCTGCCGACATGGATGATGATCTGATCGCCGCGCATGGCGAGATCGAGAAATTGATGCCCTATCTGCACTTGCCCGTGCAGGCTGGCAGCGACCGCGTATTGAAAGCAATGAACCGCAGCCACACGGCGGAAAGTTACCTCCGCCTGCTTGAACGCTTCCGTGCAGCGCGTCCTGATCTGGCGCTGTCGGGCGACTTCATCGTCGGCTTCCCCGGAGAGACGGATGCCGAATTTGAGGAGACTTTAGCGATTGTTGACGCCGTGCGTTACGCGCAGGCCTACAGCTTCAAATATTCCCCGCGTCCCGGCACGCCCGCCGCGACGATGGAGGGTCAAATCCCCGTGGAAGTGATGGATGAACGCCTCGCGCGCTTGCAAGCCACGCTAAGTCAGCATCAGCTGGAATTCAATCAGGCCAGCGTAGGTAAGACTTGCGAAGTGCTGGTCGACCGCAAAGGTAAGCATGAAGGGCAATGGCTCGGCAAATCGCCATGGCTGCAAAGCGTTTGGTTCGAAGCGGATGTAGCCATCGGAGACCTCGTCAGCGTCAATATCGCTGAAGGGCGGCCCAGCTCTTTGCGCGGCGAGCTAGTCTAGCCTCCCGATAGCTTAGCTCAGATCGTCAATATGTGCCTCTTGGCCTTCCTCTGCATCGACAACTTTTGATCCGATCCGGCCATAAATCTGGCGAGGGCGCAATGTTGCTGCGCCGCCATAATAGGCTTTGAGGAAATTGCGGTCGAACACAGTCAGTTCTTTGGGCCCATAATCATCAGCGAACAGCGAGAGGATTGTGTCCGTGGGGCCAGCAGCGGGATCGTCTACGCCCCGCGTTGGCACCAAAGCGCGCATGGTGGCGTAATCGGCCAGTTGGTTGAGCGATTTGCCATCAAGCGCTTCGATATCGATCAAGACGACGGCGCCGCGCGTCGCTACCGAGATTTGATTATTGAGGCGAGCAGCGGTCGTATTCTGGTTGACCGTCACATTCTCAAACTCATTCCTGCCAATTGTATTGAGTGCAGCTGCTCCAAAGCCACTGCTCTGAGTGTCCTCAAGCGATTGGCCGCGATCGCTGAGCACCTCCGTCGTGTTCCAAGAACGCACTGGCCCCCGCTCTTTAACCGCACGGTCGATTTGATAGCTGAGGAGCGATCCAAAAGCGGTTTCTTGTTCTCGCTCCAACTTGCGCACTTCGGCATCGACATCTTTCACCACACCGATGAGCACATTGGGGCGACATTCGGGATCGTCGCTTGCATGCAGTCCGGTGCCATCGAGATTGGCAATAAAGCGGCGCTTCAGAACCGCGCCATATTGCTGCTTGAGGCCATAGACCACCGGGCAAAGATCGCCGCGCCAGCGCTCAAGAGGTTTATCAATCCGCGGATCACGCGTGATTGTATCGGCAAAACCCTGGATAACTGCTTCGCGCCGCTTGCGCTGGGCCTTCACGATGATGGCGCGCTCATCTTCCGTCATCTTTGCCAATTCTTCAGGGGTCGAGTTGGCAAGCTGATCTTCCGATTGAGCGGCAGCCGGTGCAGTCAATACCAAGGCTATGGAAGTAATTGCGGACGATAGAAAAGCGCTTTTCATACAAGTCTCCTACAAAGGCCGCGTTCGGAACATGACTTATTGCTGGAGGTGGAGTCAAGATTGTTGATCTGACACAGCGAAACGTAGGCAGCTAATTGTTGGGAAATCTCGATTACTTCGACTGATTTTGACCTGGTGTGCTTGTGGCGCAAAACAGGTCTAGTCTGTTCCTCCGCTCACATCATTCAGAGCATCAGCAATCGCTTCTTCGCCTTCTTCAGCATCGACAACTTTTGATCCGATCCGGCCATAGATTTGGCGCGGGCGCAAAGTCGCTGCGCCGCTGTAATAGGCTTTGAGATAATTGCGATCGAATAAGGTGAGTTCTTTGGGTGCATACTCATCAGAAAACAGCGCAAGGATTGTGTCCGTTGGGCCCGCGTTTTCATCGTTCACACCGTAAGTGGGAACCAGCGCGCGCATGGTGGCGTAATCGGCCAACTGATTGAGCGATTTGCCATCAAGCGCTTCGCTATCGATCAAAACGACAGCGCCGCGTGTCGCAACAGAGATTTGGTTGTTGAGCCGAGTTGCAGTTGTGTTCTGGTTGACGGGTGCACCGCCAAAGCCATTATCCTGGTTTTCGTTGAGCGCCTGTCCGCGGTCGCTCAGGACTTCAGTCGTGTTCCAGGAACGAACCGGGCCTTCTTCCTTAATCGTGCGGTCGATCTGGTAATCAAGCAGCGAACCAAAAACCGATTCTTGTTCTTTCTCCAATTTGCGCACTTCAGCGTCCACATCCTTCACGACACCTATCAGGATGTTGGGGCGGCATTTGGGGTCATCGCTTGCGCGCAATCCGGCATTGTCGAGATTGGCAATGAAGCGCCGTTTTATGATTGCGCCGTATTGCGGTTTGATGCCGTAGACCACAGGGCACAATTCGCCGCGCCAACGCTCTAGCGGCTTATCAACCCGCGGACGCCGCGTGATCGTATCGGCAAACTCTTGGATAACTGCTTCGCGCCGTTTGCGCTGTGCTTGCACAACAATAGTGCGCTCATCCTCAGTCATCTCGGCCAGTTGTTCAGGGGTTGCGTCAGCATCCTGTTCACCGGTTTGGGCCGTCACTGACGGCGTCGCCAGAAAGAAGAGAGAAACGAGAGCAGTCGAAAGGAAGGGGCTTTTCATAGATAACATCTCCGCAATTGGAGAGGTTCATGGCCCTCTACTCAGCCCAAGTCAAAAGTGTTGAGCGAGTGTATTGCGGCGTTGGTCGATAAATGCGCGTTGGTTTTTGTCAGGCTGTGATCAAGTGATAGCTTGCCAAGGCAGGAGAGCGTCCTACAATTCCGAATCGCACACTGAACTAAGGCAATAACCCACTTATATGGCGAAGAAATCCGCTTCTCAAAATGCGCCCGAAAAGGCCAACCAAACGATTGGTGCAGCACCTGAATTCTTGAAACATTCAGCCAGCAGAAGAACTCAAACCGAATTGCGTTTCGAGGATCAATCTTTGCTTGTGCCGCTGTTTGGTCAATATGACGCCAATCTTGTGCAGGTCGAAAACCGTCTTGGCGTCACAATCCATGCCCGCGGTGACAAGCTGCAAATCGAAGGACCCGCCGATAGCGTCAGCCGCGCTCGCGATACTTTGCAAAACATGTATGACCGGCTGGCCAAGGGGCAGGAGCTGGATCAAGGCGCGATTGAGGCGATGATTTCTATGTCGAATGAACCGACGCTCGAAGGGATCGTGTCCGGTGATAAAGGCGCGCCGCCGATTATGATCCGCACACGGCGCAAGACGATTGTGCCGCGCAGCGCCAATCAGATCCCCTATATGCAGCAATTGGCGCGAGATGATCTGATCTTTGCGCTTGGTCCAGCAGGAACAGGCAAGACATATTTGGCGGTTGCTCAAGCCGTCAGCCAGTTGATCTCTGGCAGCGTCCAGCGGCTGATCCTCTCGCGCCCAGCGGTGGAGGCGGGCGAGCGGTTGGGCTTCCTGCCCGGCGATATGAAGGAGAAGGTCGACCCGTATCTGCGCCCGATTTACGATGCGCTCTATGATTGTATGCCGCCCGAACAGGTCGAGCGCCGGATCGCGAGCGGCGAGATCGAGATTGCGCCGATTGCTTTCATGCGCGGGCGCACTCTGGCTGATGCATTTGTGATTTTGGACGAGGCGCAAAACACGACCCGCGAGCAGATGAAAATGTTCCTCACCCGCTTTGGCCAGAACAGCCGGATGGTGATTTGCGGCGACCCGCGCCAGGTCGATATTCCGGGCGGTGACAGAATGAGCGGGCTGGCCGATGCGGTGGACCGGCTGGAGGGGCTTGAGGGCATCGCGACCACGCGCTTCACCGCTGCTGACGTTGTTCGCCACCCGATCGTGGGGCGTATTGTTGAGGCTTATGAGGGGGAAGGGTGACTGACCGCATAACCGTCGCCCTCGCGAAAGCAGGGGCCCCGCTCTTGAAATGATCCGTTGCGGTTGGATTTACATGATGTCCGACCGTTATCGCGGCGGAATATACACCGGTGTGGCAACTGATTTAGTCCGCCGAGTTTCTGAACACAGGTCAGGCAAAGGCTCTGAGTTTGTGAACAAATATGGGTTCAAACGCCTGGTTTACGTTGAAAATCACGAACGGATTGCGGATGCCATTGCTCGAGAGAAAGCCATCAAAAAGTGGCGACGAGCATGGAAAATTGAGTTGATTGAGTCCATGAACCCTGATTGGGAAGACTTATACGATCTGGTGAATGGTTGAAGCTAGCGGGATCCCCGCTTTCGCGGGGATGACGAATATTGCAGCTTGATCTTGACAGTGAGGGATGGCCAACGCCGGATAAAGCAAGAGGCTGGGATGATCTCGCGCAGCATTGCGCCGAAGCGGCTGGCAGCATCGTTCAGGAACTTGCCAATCCGCGCTTACTGGTCAGCCTGCTATTCACATCCGACGAAGAGGTTCACGCGCTCAACAAAGAATGGCGCGGGCGCGATAAACCCACCAATGTGCTGAGCTTTCCAATGCTTGCCCGGCAAGAACTGCTGGAACTTGCCACCGAAGGCGCGCCGATAATGGTGGGCGATATTGCGCTTGCCCATGAGACCTGCGCCCGCGAAGCGGCTGACAGATCGATCTCCATCCAGGATCACACAGCCCATCTGATCGTCCACGGCCTGCTTCATCTGGCCGGATATGATCACGAGAGATCGGATGCGGATGCGCAAGAAATGGAAGCGTTGGAGGTTCACATACTTGCAAAAATGGGTGTCGCTGACCCATATAGGGCAGCTGAGCGCTAAGCAGCGCATTTACGGAGAATGGCAAGGGCAATGCCCGAAACTTCAAAAAATGGCGATCCTCAATCGGGAGACGCGGAAAGTAGCAGCGGGTTTTTGCCCGCAATCCGCAAATTTCTTCGGCTGGATAGTGGCGACCGTTCGCTGCGCGAACAGCTCGAAGAGGCGATTGACGAGCATGAGGATGTCGCGGTGGGAACGCCTGCGGCTGAGGAAGCAGATGGTGATTTGTCGCCCGCTGAACGGCAAATGCTACGCAACCTCTTGCATTTTAGCGAACATGACGCCGATGATGTCGCCGTTCCGCGCAAAGAAATCGTCGCCGTGCCAGCGAATGCAAGCTGGGATGAGCTAGTCGCAGGGTTTAGCGAGCATGGTCATTCGCGCCTGCCCGTTTACCGCGAAACTTTGGATGATGTGATCGGTATGATCCACATCAAGGATGTGTTTCCTTTCCTGGCCAATGGCACAGAACCTCCGCGCGATTGGACAACTTTGATGCGGCAGCCACTCTATGTGCCGCAAGTACGCGGAGCATTGGATGTGCTCGCCGATATGCGCGCACGCAGGGTCCATCTTGCTATTGTGCTGGATGAGTTTTCCGGCACTGATGGCATCATTACGATTGAAGATCTGGTTGAGGAAATCGTCGGCGAGATCGAGGATGAGCATGATGAAACACCCGAGGCGCTGATCGTGCCAATTGGCGACGGCATGTGGGACTGCGATGCCCGCGCTGAACTGGAAGATATTGCAGAAAGCGTGGACCCGCGCCTTGCCGAGGTAGAAGAGGCGGTCGACACTTTGGGCGGATTGGCATTCGTCTTGGCCGAGCAAGTGCCAGCAGTCGGCAATGTGCTCTCCCATCCCAGCGGATGGCGGATCGAGGTGCTTTCCGGCGATGAAACCCATGTCAAACGCCTGCGGTTGCACAGTCCGGCAGAGGCTTCCGTTTAGCGGTTCAGAAAATTTAACGCCCCGTGCTTCAACTTTTTGCATCTTTTGCATTGAATGCACGTACCTAGAGGGAAAGAGAGATTCTTATGCCCGCAAGACGCCTACCTCCCCTTCGCGCTTTGGAAGCTTTTATGCGCACTGTGCGGCTTGGTTCAGCGCGCGCAGCGGCAGAGGAAATCGGCCTTAGCCCGAGCGCCTTGTCACGAAGGATCACCAATTTGGAGGAATTCGTGGGCAAGCGGCTGTTCACTCGCGCGCGTCAATCGATGCAACTGACCGATGACGGGCAAGCGTTTTATGATGCGGTCAATCCGCATTTGGAATCGCTCGCCCGCGCGGTGGAAAGCCAGTCCGACAATATCTCTGTCCTGCGCCTTCACTTGGGCGTGCTGCCATTGTTCGGCAGCCAGCGTTTGTTTCCGCGATTGGGTGAGCTGCGCAAACGCCATCCGTTGCTGCATATCGATATTGATACCGGACCTCATCTTGAGGACCGCGTTGGCGATACTTTGGATGCTGCCATCATCCTTTCGCAAGGACCGGAAACGGGATTGCACGCGGTTAGGCTCGACCACAATATGGTGCATGCGATCTGCAGTCATGAGCTGGCCCACGCAATCGGCCCAAAGGCAGAGCTTAAGGCATTGGAAAAGCAGACTTTCCTCATCCACAATGAACTCCCCGCCAGTTTTGAAGCTTGGAAGCGCGCGATCGACATGGAGGAAATGGAGCCGTCCGCCATCGATCACTATGATTCCGGACAGTTGATGCTGGAAGCCGCTGCGCAAGGACTAGGCATTGCGATCATGCATGATGATCACTTGCGCCGCGCCGCTGATGACCGGCTCACCGATCTCTTCGGCCTCGAAGTGGAAAGCCCCTATAGCTATTGGTTCGTGTGCAAGCCGACCGCGTTGGAGCAGCGTCCGGTGCGCCTCTTCCACGACTGGCTGGTTGGTGCAGGCCTTTAGGATCCGGTCCTAGCGCTTTCTATGGTCAGCCGCATTCTCGGGCGCGTGGTAGCGCACTGGCGGAGCATCATAGCGAAAATCGCGCAGGGGTTTGGCGAGTGTATGGAGCAAGGCTTCCTCAATCTGCTTGCGGGCCTGCGCACCGATTGCTTTGCGGCCAGAAAACTCGGTTGGACAAAAGGGCTCCAAGAAATGCAGCCGTAAAGTGAATGTGCCTTTGCGTGCCATCACCCGTTTGCCGTTGTTGACCCCGCTTTCAAAGCCTATCCATCCGATCCATTCAGCAATCTCGCCATAGTCGAGCAGGACCGGTTGAACGAGGACGCCCGGCGGCGGCGGCTCCAGCACGCGCAGCATGCTTGTTTTAAACGGCAGCAAAGATTGACCGTCGGTCGTGGTCCCTTCTGGAAAGACGGTAACCGACCAATTGTCTGCCAGCGCCTCGCGCAATTGGTTGATTTGCTCGGCTACGCCCATGCGGTTCTCGCGCTTTACGAAGACGGTGCGGTTGAGCGAGGCAAGCCAGCCAACGATGGGCGCCTCCCTTAGCTCAGCTTTGGAGACGAAAGCGGTGCCACTGGCTCCGGCCAATGCGAGAATATCGATCCATGAAATATGGTTGGAAACGAAGAACACATCGCGTTTCAGCGGTACGCCTATGGTTTCAACCTTGGCCCCGGCGACCCTCGCGGCATAGCGCAAAAACCACATGGGGAATGGGGAGCCATAGGCGAAGATTCGAAAGATATAGTGGAGCGGGACAAGTACAATCAGTGCTGCGATCAATGCGAGCGCGCGGCCAATAATCCGAATCCAGCCCACTACTGAGACCGGGGTTTCCTCTCCCCGTTCTGCTGCATCGCGGATTGCTTGCTCAGTCGTCACGCGAAAGCCGGACGCCGTATAATTCCATCCGGTGGTCGACGAGGCGATAGCCCAGTTTCTCAGCGATAATTTTCTGCAGGGCTTCAAGTTCTGGATCGACAAATTCGACTACCTTGCCCGTTTCAACATCGATCAAATGATCGTGATGGGCCTCCGGTGCTGCTTCGTAACGTGCGCGGCCATCGCCGAAATCATGCCGATCGAGAATGCCAGCCTCCTCGAAAAGGCGGACCGTGCGGTAGACAGTGGCTATAGATATCTTTGGATCAATTGCGGCAGCGCGTTCGTGCAGAAGCTCAACATCGGGGTGATCTTCGCTTTCCGACAATACGCGCGCGATGACCCGCCGTTGTTCGGTAATGCGCAGTCCCTTGTCGGCGCACAATTGTTCAAGATCGATTCTCTGTGGCAATTCGCGCTCCTGAGACTGGCCCAAATGAAAAAGCCCCACCCACATAGGCGGGCAGAGCTTTCTTCTCAAGCGGTTAAGAGGCGTTTATGCAGCGTTCTTGCGGCGTCCGCGTTTTTGACCTGGCTTACGGCCAAGACCGATTTTCTTCGCCAGGTCACGCCGAGTCTCTGCGTAATTGGGCGCAACCATGGGGTAGTCCGATGGCAATTCCCAACGCGCGCGATATTCCTCTGGCGTCATATTATAATTGGTGCGCAGATAGCGCTTCAGCATTTTCAGCTTCTTGCCGTCTTCCAAACAGACAATGTAGTCAGGCTTGATCGAAGCGCGAATGGAGACAGCTGGATCGGGCCGTGCTTCTGCTTTGCTTTGACCTTCGCCAAGATCAGAAAGAGCCGTATAGACATTGCTGATCAGCGACGGCACGTCTGCGATAGCGACTTCATTGTTACTAACATGAGCGGCGACAATATCGGACGTCAATGTAATCAACGTCTCTTTCATTTCGTGTTCGATCTCTTCCATTAGAGTTCCCCATGGTTATTCTTTGGCTTTCGCAGTGGAGCGCTAATGCGTGCTTTAGTCACATTTTGCAACCTATAGTGGTGCAAGTTCATCAAAAGAAACAACCATTTCAGCTTAAATTGACAGTCCGAACGTAATCGCATCCATTCGTTCGCCGCTCGCAAGTCTGTAATATTTCGGCCTTTTTCCAATAGGTTGAAAGCCAATCCGGCGGTACAAATTTTCTGCTGGATTGTTTGCACGCATTTCAAGAAATAGCCGAGAAACTCTGCGTTTTCTTGCATTTTCCACAAGTTGGCAAATCAACTTTCGTCCGAGTCCTTGGCCGCGCGAGTCAGGATTGACTGCGATAAGAAGTAATTCTTCTTCGCCAGAGGCATGGCGCGAAATGCAAAAGCCGACGGGCTTTCCTTGCGTGTTTTCATCGATTTTGCCCTTAGCATCGATACAGATGGCGAAGGTGCTGGGCATGATAAGAGCGTCGCTGACTTGTCGAGCATTCCATGCCTCGCCCCATGTCGGATCGAAAGCAGCGTCCATCACCTCCATTATGGATGCGACTGTGTCTTTCATGATGCGCTTTTCGCCGCAGTAGAGGGGACAGCATCGGGCGCGCGGCCATAAACCGGGGTGAGATCATCGCTACCGAAAGGCGTCGGCAATGCGATGGCATAGCGCGCATCGGGAAGGATATTGAGCGCGGTGAGCCCCGGCACATCGGCGCATCGCTCCTGCGCTCTGTCGCCCGCTAATATGGAACACACATCGCGCTGCATCGCGGCTTCAATAGGAAGAGCAACTAGCTCGCTTTTGGGCAGACCGTCTGCGCTGAAATCCTGCATAAACCACTCGCCATGCCCGCCGTTCATACAAGCTGTCACGGGCTCATCAGGAAAAGCATGGCGCGCTGTCGCGGCGACCAGTGCCAGTGTCGGATAGCCTGCGACCTGCGCTTCCCACGCAAAGCCCAAAGCGCGCGCTGCAGCAATGCCGATCCGCACGCCGGTAAAGCTGCCCGGGCCGAGAGAGACGAGGATCCGGTCCGCTTTGCCTTTATCGGGTAGACCCGCGATTGTGGGGATTAGCCGTTCGGCATGGCCGCGGCCTAAAACTTCGTGGCTGTGTGCGACCAATTCCCCATCATCGAACAGGGCGAGTGAGCATGCCTGTGTGGCGCATTCTATCGCCAATTGCCGCATGCTGTTACCCCCTGGCCCGAATGCGTTTTAGGCTGCGCGCACTTCTTCCACTTCGGGAACGTAGTGCTTGAGAAGGCCTTCGATACCATGCTTCAACGTCGCGGTTGAGGATGGGCAGCCCGAACAGGCGCCTTGCAAGGTGAGGTAAACGACCCCGTCTTTGAACCCGCGATAGGCGATATCACCGCCATCACCGGCGACCGCTGGCCGCACGCGTGTTTCCAGCAATTCGTTGATTTGCTCGACAATTTCAGCATTGGCGGGATCATCTTCAACAATCAGCTCATCCTCCGCAGGAACACTGAAACCGGCAGAGGGCGTTTCGTTGAACAGCGGAGCCTCTGAGACGAAATGATCCAGCAAGATCGCGACCACTTGCGGCTTCAAATCCGCCCAATTGACGCCGGGTGCGGCAGTGACCGTTACAAAGTCCCACCCGTAAAAAACGTTCACAACATCGCCCGTATCGTAGATCGCTTGTGCCAGCGGGCTCGCCTCTGCTGCCTCGGGCGTTGCAAATTCGCGCGTGCCAGCAGCCATAACTTGGCGTCCGGGCAGGAATTTGAGGCTGGCGGGGTTGGGGGTGGTTTCGGTCTCGATAAACATGGTCTCTATGTAGGAGTGAAGGTGCCGGTCGGCAAGCGCGCAAAATGCGCTTGCATCATTCACTATCCCTTCACACAATGGCGGCCTATAGTGCTTTTATGAGAACGCTGTTTCGCGCCGCTGGCGCCTTTTCGCTGATTGCCCTTCCAATTGTGTCTTTTGCGCCGCTTGCCGCGCAAGATGCTACAGCGAGCGCTGCTGAACCGCCAGCCAGCGTACAATCCGGCCCAGGCATAGAGCGCGAAACCCCTTGGATTTATGAAGGCTCCGATGTTCCGCAGGATAAAGACTGGACCTTTGGCGCGATGGACAACGGCCTGCGCTATGCTGTGCGCAAGAACCGCGTGCCGCCGGGGCAAATCTCGATCCGGATCAGGATTGATGCAGGCTCTTTGCATGAAGAAGAGGCGGAGCGCGGCTTTGCCCACTTGCTTGAACATTTGTCTTTCCGTGAAAGCAAATATCTCGGCCAAGCAGAGGCGATCCCAACGTGGCAGCGGCTTGGCGCGACATTTGGCAGCGACACCAATGCCGAAACAAGCCCTACGCACACTGTGTACAAGCTTGATCTACCCGGTGCGACCCGAGCCGGGATAGAGGAGAGTTTCAAATTGCTTTCCGGAATGATGCGCGAGCCGGTTTTAAGCCAAGCTAACCTCGATGCTGAGATCCCGATTGTGCTTGCGGAAAAGCGCGAACGCGGCGGCGCAGGGCAGCGCGTGGCAGAAGGTACTCGGGCGGTTCTGTTCGCAGGACAGAGGCTCGCCACGCGTTCGCCCATCGGCACAGAAGCCACTTTGATCGGCGCGAAGGCTCCAGCGATGCAAGCGTTTCATGACCGCTGGTACCGCCCAGAAAATACGGTCATTTCGATCGCCGGTGATGCCGATCCGATCTTCTTGGTGAACTTGATCGAGCAGTGGTTTGGCGATTGGAAAGGGAAGGGGCCGCGCACCCCTGCGCCCAATTTTGGTGATCCGGTTGCGCCTGCTGGCGCTGATCCTGCCAATCCGATTGGCGAGCTGAAAGTAATGGTGGAGCCTGATCTGCCGCGAAGCCTCACTTACAGCATCATGCGGCCATGGCGTCCGGTCAACGATACGATCGTCTATAACGAAGGTTTGCTAACAGATGCCGTGGCACAAGCGATCATCAACCGCCGATTGGAATCGCGTGCGCGGGGCGGCGGCAGCTTCCTTTATGCGCAAGTGAACCAAGACGATGTTTCGCGCAGCACGGACGCAACCTTTGTCAGCTTTGCGCCGCTGTCCGCTGATTGGAAAGGGGCGCTCGCCGATGTGCGCGGAGTGATCGCCGATGCACTTGCGAATCCACCGACGCAGGAGGAGATTGACCGCGAAGTCGCCGAATTCGACAGCATATTCCAAAGCGAATACGAACAGCGCACCGTACTGGCCGGATCAAAGCTGGCCGATCAGATCATCAATGCGGTCGATATCCGCGAAACGGTGGCGGCGCCTGAAACCGTGCTCAACGTGTTCCGCGATATGAAGCCGCGCCTGACCCCATCAGAAGTGCTCGATCACACTCGCGCTTTGTTCAAAGGGGACGTGCTGCGCGCCGTCTATGTGACGCCGGATACGGGCTCTGCTGATATTGCTGGCCTGCGCAGTGCCTTTACCGTGCCTGCTGTGGCCGATCCAAGCGCGCGGCTTGCGAGCAAGACGATCCGTTTCGAAGATTTACCTGCCATCGGTAAGGCAGGCACTGTGGTTAGGGCCGGGCCGCTGGGTGTAGCGCGTGTTGACGAGATTGAGCGCGTTGACTTTTCCAATGGCGTGCGCGCGATTCTTTGGTCCAATGATGCAGAGCCGGGCCGTGTTGCGGTGAAGGTCCGCTTTGGCGCTGGCTACCGCGCATTTGATGCAGAGGATGCGCCCTATGTCGGGCTCGGCAATACCGCTCTGGTCGGATCAGGCATTGGCGAGATCGATCAAGAAGGGCTCGACCGGCTGTCTACGGGCCGCAAGCTGGGTTTTAACTTCACCATCAATGACGCTGTGTTCGAATTTAATGCGCAGACACGGCGCGAAGATTTGGCCGATCAGCTTTATCTGTTTGCCGCAAAGCTGGGCATGCCGCGCTGGGATCCCAATCCGGTTCTACGCGCTAAGGCGGCAGCAGAGCTTGCCTATGACACTTATTCGACCAGCCCTGGCGGCGTGCTGAACCGTGATTTGAGCTATTTGATCGCAGATAAAGACCCGCGCTTTGCTACGCCGACCCGCGAAATGCTGAAAGGTGTAACGCCAGAGGGATTCCGCAAGGTGTGGGAGCCTTTGCTCGCTCAAGGTCCGATAGAGGTTCTGATCTTTGGTGAATTTGACCGCGATGATGCGGTTGCAAAACTGGCTGAAACCTTTGGCGCATTGCCAGAGCGCAAACCGATTGCCGAGGAGGTCGCAGCGCGCGTGCCCGCCTTCCCGGCAGCCAGCGAGAAACCGGCAGTGGTGACCCACAGAGGCGACGCGAACCAGGCTGCGGCAGTGATTGCTTGGCCGACCAAGGGCGGTGTCGCATCGCTGCGGGAATCGCGGCAGCTCGAAATTCTTACACAAGTGTTCTCCAACCGATTGATGGAAGCAATGCGCGAGCGTGCCGGTGCCAGCTACGCCCCGCAGGTTATCTCCGACTGGCCGGTTGATCTGAATTCAGGCGGTAAGATTATGGGACTTGCCCAGTTGCGCCCCGAAGATGTGCCCGTATTCTTCGCGGAGGCAGACAAAATCGCTGCTGATCTGGCGGCTGCTGCGCCAACACCGGATGAGCTAAACCGAGTGACAGAACCGCTGCGCCAACAGATCAGCCGTGCACTGACCGGCAATGGTTTCTGGCTTTATCACTTGCAAGGCTCAACCCGCGATCCGCGCCGCGTGGAATTGCTACGAAGCTTATTGGTCGATTACTCGAACACTACGCCCGAAATTATGACCTTGCTCGCCAATCGCTATTTTGCCGCGCGACCCGCATGGCGGCTGGCGATTATACCAGAGGGACAGAAATTGGCGTTGGGGGCGCCTAACGCTCCTGCGGCGAAGACAGCAGCGCCGGCAGTCATGGGGCGCTAAGCAAGCATCAAAGCGCGGCCTGCGCGCAAACTCCAGCTTTGGCCGCCCTTAACTTTTGTGGTTCGCAGCAGGCTTTCCCTTTGCTAATGCGGAAAAACCGCAGGAGTTATCCATCTGCGGAATATCGACATGAAATGAGTATTTGAACAATGGCAAGCAATTGGAAACCGGACGGCTGGAAAGCTTTTGAAGCGCGTCATTTGCCGCATTATGAAGATGCGAGCGAATTGGCCGGTGCAGAGGCAACCCTTGCATCCTATCCTCCGTTGGTTTTTGCCGGAGAAGCCCGAGCGTTGAAGGCGGAGCTCGCGGAAGTGGCAGCGGGCAAGGCATTCCTGCTTCAAGGGGGCGATTGCGCTGAAAGTTTTGCCGAGTTCCACCCCAACAACATTCGCGATACTTTCCGGGTCTTGTTGCAAATGGCTGTTGTGATGACCTTCGCCAGTAAGCGTCCTGTGGTCAAAGTGGGCCGCATGGCAGGCCAATTTGCCAAGCCGCGCTCCTCACCCACAGAGACGAAGGGCGATGTGACCCTGCCAAGCTACCTTGGCGACAATATCAACGGCATCGAATTTGATGCTGATCAGCGCCGCAATGATCCGCAGCGCATGGTCCGTGCATACAGCCAAGCCGCCGCAACGCTGAACCTGCTGCGCGCCTTTGCCGGCGGCGGCTATGCGAACCTGCGCCAAGTGCATCAGTGGACGCTTGATTTTATGGGCCGCACACCGTGGGCGAAGAAGTTTGCCGAGACTGCTGATAAAATCGGTGATGCGCTCGACTTTATGGAGGCTTGCGGCATTGACCCTGCCACCGTTCCGCAATTGAAGGGCACCAGCTTCTACACCTCTCACGAGGCATTGTTGCTGCCCTACGAACAGGCGTTAACTCGCCAAGATTCGCTGACAGGCGATTGGTTTGCAACATCGGCGCATATGGTCTGGATCGGCGATCGCACTCGCTTCCCGGGTAGCGCACATGTTGAATATGCGCGCGGTATTGGCAATCCGCTGGGCATGAAATGCGGCCCATCGCTGGAGCCTGATGCGCTGATCCGCTTGCTCGATGAACTGAACCCTGCACGCGAGGTGGGCCGGATGACTCTGATCAGCCGGTTTGGTCATGACAAGGTGGAAGAGGGCCTGCCCAAACTTGTCCGCGCGGTCGAACGCGAGGGGCACAGTGTTGTTTGGAGCTGCGACCCGATGCACGGCAATGTCATCAAATCGGAAAGCGGCTTTAAAACCCGTCCGTTTGAGCGCATCTTGCGAGAGGTTAAGGGCTTCTTCGATGTTCACCGCTCAGAAGGCACGCATCCCGGCGGTATCCATATCGAGATGACTGGACAGGATGTGACCGAATGCACGGGCGGCGCGGTTGAGATCACGGACGAAGCTTTGGGCGACCGGTACCGTACCCATTGCGACCCGCGGATCAATGCCGAACAATCGCTCGAACTGGCATTCTCGCTTGCTGAAATGCTGAACACAGAAGTGGTCTCGCAGCAGGCTGATGCAGCCTAAACCCAACGTACCTAGACAGAGCGGGGATTTAGCTGCTCAGTTTGCCGCAACGCGGGCTCTGTCCCGTGATCTGGCCGCACCGCTCAGCGATGCGGATGCGACCCTGCAATCGATGGAAGATGCCTCTCCAACCAAGTGGCATCTGGCGCATGTGACGTGGTTTTGGGAAACGTTTCTGCTCAGGGATCATGAGGGCAGCTACAAGCTCTTTGATGAGCAATACCCCTTCCTCTTCAACTCCTATTACGAAGCAGAGGGCGAGCGGATTGGGCGTTTTTCGCGCGGGATGCTTTCGCGCCCATCGCTGGAAGAGATCTTGGCATGGCGCGCCCATGTCGATGCTGCGATGGCTGATATATTGGATAACCCAAGGCTCGCTGATCTAATCGCGCTCGGCATTGCGCATGAGCAGCAGCATCAAGAGTTGCTTTTAACCGATATCAAACATGCGCTTTTCCAAAATCCAATGGGTCCGGCTATGTTTGAAAGCGTATCGAAGACGGTCGCAAAACAAGCGGATGGCTGGCACGATTATCCCGGCGGTATTGCGCAGATCGGACATTCAGGTGGCGGTTTCGCATTCGATAATGAAGGGCCGCAGCACCGCGTTTTACTCGAACCCTTTGCGCTTTCAAAAGCGCTGGTGACCAATGGCGAGTGGGCTGAATTTATTGCCGATGGCGGCTATTCCAATGCGGCACTGTGGCTCTCTGACGGCTGGGCATGGGTGAATGAGCACGGCATCACCGCACCGCTTTATTGGGGAGAGGGTAAGCGGGAATCTAGGCATTTCACCCATTCAGGCTGGCAAGACCGCGACCCGAATGCGCCAGTTGCGCACATTTCTTATTTTGAAGCTGATGCTTTCGCCAGTTGGGCCGGACACCGGCTGCCGACTGAGTTTGAATGGGAAGCCATTGGGCAGAGCCATGATGCGCAGGCGGGCAACCAGCTCGATCGTGCCGCGCCGCCGCTACCAATTGGCACTACCAACCTGTTTGGCGATTGCTGGCAATTCACGCGCTCAGCCTATTTGCCATATCCGCGCTTCAAACCTGCATCGGGAGCCGTCGGCGAATATAATGGTAAGTTCATGAGCGGGCAGTTTGTGCTGAAAGGCGCAAGCTGCGCCACATCGCGCGGTCACTCGCGCGCCAGCTACCGCAATTTCTTTTACCCGCATCAGCGCTGGCAATTTACCGGCCTCAGACTGGCAAAGGATCTGTGAGATATGAGCTCTTCTGAAGGCCTTTCTATCGTCAATCTCGATGATGAAGGTGTTGATCTCGCATTTAGAGCCGATGTCTTGGCGGGTTTAAACCAAGAGCCAAAGGCGCTGCCTGCGCGCTGGCTTTACGACGAGGCCGGATCGCAATTGTTTGAGGATATCACGCAGATCGCTGAGTATTATCCCACCCGCGCTGAAACGCAGATATTGCAAACGCAGGGCGAAGAATTTGCCTCAATGATTGGTAGCGGGCGCGCTGTAGTGGAGTTTGGTTCGGGCAGCTCGGTGAAGACGCCGCTTCTATTGAGCGCGATTGATCCGGCCGCTTATGTGCCGCTTGATATCTCAGGCGATTTCCTGCGCGCCTCGGCTGAGCAATTGTCAGCCAAGTTTCCCGGCCTGCCAGTGCATCCGGTGGAGGCCGACTTTATGCGCACGGCGGCTTTGCCCGATGCGGTTGCGGATATGCCAAAGCTCGGATTTTTCTCCGGCTCCACTATCGGCAATATGGTCGCGCGCACGGCTGTGGATTTGCTGCGGACGATGCGCGAGACATTGGGCGAAGGCTCCAAATTACTGATTGGTATGGACCTGATCAAGGATGAGGATGTGCTGGTCGCAGCCTATGATGATGCAGGCGGCGTAACGGCGCAGTTCAACCTCAATCTTGCGCGCCGGATTAACCGAGAATTGTCGGGCGATATTCCGGTTGAAGCTCTAGAGCACGTAGCGCTGTGGAATGATGAGATGGCGCGGATTGAAATGCACCTACGGGCGAAATCCGCGATGCGTTTTTCGGTGTCGGGCGAGGCATTCGCGATGGAAGTGGGCGAGACAATCCACACTGAAAACAGTCACAAGTTTGACCGGCGCACTTCCAACACTCTGCTGCTGGCAGGCGGGTGGACGCCGGTGAAACGCTGGCTGGATGATAAAAAGCGCTTTAGCTTGATCTTGGCTGAGGCAACCATTGCCCGCAGCGCGCCGTAACTGATCCATGACAAACAACGCAATATCTATCGCCGTAATTGGCGCAGGCATGGCGGGACTTTCCTGCGCCACTGCTCTCGCCGAGGCTGGACTTTCTCCAGCCCTATTCGACAAAGGGCGCGGGCCTGGAGGGCGGATGGCGGCACGACGCGCAGAGGTGGCTGGGCAGACAGTTAGCTTTGACCATGGCGCGCAGTTCTTCACTGCCAAGACACCCGAATTCGCAGGCCAAGTGGCTGAATGGGAAAGCTCAGGTCTGGTCGAAGTATGGAGCGCTGCGGGCGCCTTGGCTGCGGGCGAGCGCGCATATGTCGGTACACCCGGTATGAATGGCCCAATTAGAGGCATGGCAGACGCTTTGGATGTACGCTGGAGTGTGCGTGCTGAACAGCTGGAGCGGCAGGCAGATGGCCGGTGGCGCATCAGCTTTGAAGGGTCAGACGAGCCGCAGTATTTTGACCAAGTCATTTGCGCCATTCCCGCTGAGCAAGCGGCGGTTTTGCTTGGCATGTCAGCACCCGATTTTGCAGTGCAGGCGAAGGCGATTGCATCGAACCCGTGCTGGGCATTGATGGCTGCGTTTGATGCGCCGCTAGACGTGCCGGATACCGTTAAAGGCGGTGATAGCCAGCCAATCGCTTGGGCCGCGCGCAATTCAGCGAAACCGCAGCGCAGTGGATCAGAATGCTGGGTGATCCATGGATCGGCAGAATTCTCGCGGCAGATATTGGATCACAGCAAAGAGGAAGCAGCATCAGCACTCCTTACTGCTTTTGCTGAGCAAACCGGCGTAGCGGTCCCTGAAACAGTCCACACAGCTGCGCACCGGTGGCTCTATGCCTTCCCGCAAGTGACCGAGCCAAAGTTGCATCTATGGGATGCAGAGGCGGGTTTGGGCGTGTGCGGTGATTGGCTTGCCGGTCCGCGCGTAGAGGATGCGTTTGCGTCGGGCCGGGCGCTCGCT
>CAZAIG010000011.1:18730-26671 GCA_964485135.1 uncultured Porphyrobacter sp.
CCGTTCATGGACCGGCATGCTGCGGCCATGTATGTTGCTTACAATGACCGCCGATAACCTCTTAGAAGCTGCGCGCAATGCGGTGTCCGCTCTCACCAATTCGCAGCTGCTGCTGATCGCGCTCGCCGCGATGGTAGTAGGATGGATCGGCGCGATGATGATCCGGCGCGGCGTGCGAATGGGAAGGTTCGTTCGCGCTGCAAGCACGCTTGTGCTGGTAGGCGTACTCGGCCTTGTGGTGCTGCAACTCGCACGTTTCGATCCGCGCCTTGCCGTAGCTTTGCCGCAGATCGGCATGCCCGAACAAGTGGTGGAGGGCGGCGAAACGCGCATCACCCAATCCGCTGATGGCCATTTCTGGCTGCGCGCTGAAATCAACGGAGTGCCCGCCAACTTCTTGGTCGATACTGGCGCAACAGTGACCGCCGTCTCGCAAGATTTGGCGCGCGAGGCTGGGCTGGAGCCACGGCGCGGCGGACTGCCGGTGATGATCGGTACAGCAAACGGTTCGGTGAATGCGCAGCTTTCCACGATTGATGAGATGCGCTTTGGCAATGTCGCAGCACGCGGGCTAGATGTGGTGATTGCGCCGACACTGGGCGAGACGAATGTTGTGGGAATGAACTTGCTTTCCCGCCTTAAATCCTACCGCGTGGAAAATCGGGCAAGCGAGATGATCCTTGTGCCCAATAATCCGCAGGATGCTTTGCCGGTTAGGTGACCACCACCGCCTTTTGGTTAGTGGACGCCGCGCTTTCCAGTCCATAGCCACCGCTCTTCAGCCATTGGGAGAGCGACGCGATGAATGCCTTATTCGATCTAGCCGGAAAGACCGCTGTGATTACAGGTGCAGGACGGGGCATCGGCGAAGGGATCGCGACCACTTTGGCAGAGGCCGGCGCGAACATAGTGTGCGCCGCGCGCTCCGCCGATCAGATCGAAAACACAGCGAACATCATCAATGCGGGCAACACTGGCGGCAAGAATACGCGGCGCGCCGTTTGGCAGCAAACAGATGTGTCGAGCATGGAGGATATGAAGGCTCTGGCACAGCGCGCTGTCGATGAGTTTGGCAGCCTTGATATCTGGGTGAACAATGCGGGCGGCTCGCTTGTATCGGCACCTTTGGCAGAGCTGGATCCGGCAGAATGGGATAAGACGATTGCAGTGAACCTGTCCTCAGTCTTTTACTCGGTGCAGGCTGCGGTTCCGCATTTTAGCGACAAAAGCGCGATGGTGAATATCTCTTCGCTCGCGGGATTGGAGCCGTTTCCCGGCAGCGCGCATTATTCTGCGGCCAAAGCGGGCGTAAATATGATAACGAAGACGCTCTCGATTGAGCTCGGTCCCAAAACGCGGGTCAATGCGATTATGCCGGGCTTTGTCCCCACCGATACAGTGAAGAAAGCGCTGTCGATGTCGGATGAGGATTTCGGCCCGCTGCTGGAGCAATTGCAGCTTCCTGCAGGCCGGCTGGGCACGCCGCAAGATATTGGAGCGCTAGTATTGTATATGGTTGCGCCTTCATCGGAATGGCTCACGGGGCAGGCTGTGGCGCTGAGTGGTAAGCCGTGATTTCCAAATAAATTGGCTGGGGCGGCAGGGATCGAACCTGCGAATGCCGCTACCAAAAAGCGGTGCCTTACCACTTGGCGACGCCCCAGCACGAAGGCGCTCTATAACGCCCTTTTTTAAGATGGAAAGGGGCCTTCGCGCAAAACCCCTAAAAACCCGCAAAATTACCGGCTCAAGTCTTTTCCTTCAAAGTCTGCGGGTGAATGCCGCTCGGCCAATTGCGTGTTCTCATCGCCCCATGTCTTGTTGACAATCCGCCCGCGCTGAACACCGGGACGCTCAAAAATTTCCTGTGCCCAGCGGTCGACATTTTTGTACTCGTGGATGGAGAGGAACTCCTTGGCATCATTGTAGATGTGCCCAGTGGTGAAGGGAGCAAGCCACGGCCACGTTGCCATATCGGCAATCGTGTAATCATCCCCGCCGAGATAGCGCGCTTCGCCAAGCCGCTGATCTGCAACGTCGAACAGCCGCTTCACCTCCATCGAATAGCGGTTGATCGGATATTCGTATTTTTCCGGAGCATAGGCGTAGAAGTGACCGAAACCGCCGCCGATGAATGGCGCGCTGCCCACTTGCCAGAACAGCCAGCTCATCACTTCTGCGCGTGCTGCCGGATCTGTAGGTAGAAATTCTCCGAATTTCTCCGCCAGGTAAACCAGGATCGCGCCGGATTCAAAAATGCGCACTGGCGTATCGCCGCTATTGTCGATCAGCGCAGGGATTTTGGAGTTGGGATTGATGCCAACAAAGCCGCTGGTGAATTGCTGCCCTTCGCCAATGTTCACGGTGTAGGCGTCATACTCTGCGCCCGTGTGACCAAGCTCAATCAGCTCCTCCAGCATGATAGTGGCCTTCACCCCATTGGGCGTGGCTAGCGAATGCAATTGGAACGGATTGTCCCCCTTTGGCAGAGCCTTTTCTTCGCGTGCGCCTGCGGTTGGCCGGTTGATATTGGCGAAACGCCCGCCATTTTCGGTGTCATTGGTCCAGACTTTAGGCGGGGTATAGGTTGGGTCGGCCATGAAAAGGTCTCCAGAAGCTGAGTAGCGGAAGCTGTGTGTAAGCGTGTACAGTTGAATTCGTAATTGGGACCGAAGTGTTACAAACGCAAGCGATTGAACATTTTGCTCATTGATTTTTCTCTGTCAAACCGACCGAAAGATCGACGCATAGCGCTTGAAATTGGTATCATATTCGGATACCAATGCGTCTATGCACTTAGCTGGATATAAGATTAGAGCATGGCGCGAGGCGCATAATCCCCCCTTATCAGCGGAAGAGTTTGGTGCTCAATACGGCGATCCTTGGCCTTCGCGCACCGTCTATGGATGGGAAGCCAAGGGTAAGGTCGCGCGCGCTGCTGTGCAAAGACGCCTCGCTGAGATGGGTGTTTGTGAACCGGGTGATTGGCTGGAGGATGCCCCAGAAGCCGAGGCGTCCAATGCTGAATCCAGCGCAGGTCTGCATCCCTTTTTCGACATGCGGAGGCATGGCTTTGTCCGAGCCGCCACCGCGACGCCCAAATCGCGTACAGCTGATGTCACCTATAATGTTAAAGGGATACTGAATGATGCGAACCGCGCGCATGAGGCGGGCGCTGATCTGGTCGTTTTTCCAGAGCTATGCATATCTTCTTACGCATTGGATGATCTGCATTTGCAATCTGCGTTGCTCGATGCGGCAGAAGCGGGACTACTGGAAATAGCGGCGGCGAGCGCAAAATTGGACCCGGTCTTGTTGGTCGGAGCGCCGCTTCGCCACAACGGCCGGATCTATAATTGCGCGGCTGTGGTTCACGGCGGGCAGGTTCTGGGCGTGGTGCCTAAAAGCTTCCTGCCCAATTACCGCGAGTTTTATGAGAAGCGTTGGTTTGCCGATGGACGCTCTATCCAAGGTAAGACGATCCGCGTTGGCGATGCTGATATTCCCTTTGGCACAGATTTGATCTTTGGCGCAGAAAATCTAAGCAGTTTCAAGCTATTCGTTGAAATATGCGAGGATTATTGGGCGCCCAACCCGCCCTCGACTTTGGGCGCGTTGGCGGGGGCCACGGTTCTGGCAAACCTCAGTGCATCCAACATAACCATCGGAAAATCGGATGAGCGACATTTGCTTTCGCGTGCGCAATCCTCGCGCACAGCCTCTGCCTATCTCTACTCCGCTAGCGGCTACGGCGAGAGCACAACCGACCTTGCTTGGGATGGGCAAGGGATGATTTATGAGTTTGGTGATCTGCTTGCTGAAAGCGAAAGATTTTCCCGCGATCCTAAACTCTGCATCGCTGATGTTGATTGCGAGCGATTGATCGCAGAACGCCAGCGGATGCAAACTTTCAATGATGCTGTGGAAGCTGCTGGTCGGCCCGAAGATTATTTCCGCGCAGTATCCTTTTCACTTTCGGATACGTTAGAGAGCCGCGGCCTCATCCGGCCCATTCGCCGCTTTCCCTTCGTCCCCAATCGCGCGCACAAATTGGACGAGGACTGTTACGAGGCGTTCAATATTCAGGTGGATGCACTTACCCGCCGGATGGAGGCGACCCATGCAAAGAGCATGGTGATCGGCATTTCGGGCGGGCTCGACAGCACCCATGCGCTGATCGTGGCGGCCAAGGCATGCGACCGGCTTGGGCTGCCGCGCAGCTTCATTCGCGGATACACGATGCCCGGCTTTGGCACGTCTGATCACACCAAATCCAACGCATGGAAGCTCATGCGCGCTTTAGGTATCACGGCAGAGGAAATCGACATTCGGCCCGCTGCGACCAAAATGCTCGAAGACATGCATCACCCCTTTGCCAATGGCGAACCGGTGCATGATGTGACCTTTGAAAATGTCCAGGCGGGTCTGCGCACCGATTACCTTTTCCGCCTTGCTGGGCATCACTCCGGCTTTGTTATCGGTACTGGCGATCTTTCGGAGCTGGCGCTGGGTTGGTGCACCTATGGCGTGGGCGATCAGATGAGCCATTATGCAGTCAATTCGGGCGTTCCAAAAACACTGATCCAATATCTCATCCGCTGGACGACGCAGACCGATCAGTTTGACGCCGAGACGGACGCAGTTCTGGAGGCGATCCTCAATACCGAGATTTCGCCCGAGCTGGTTCCGGCGGCGGAAGATGGCGGCATCCAGTCAACCGAGAGCATCATCGGCCCTTATGAGCTGAACGACTTTTTCCTGCATCACACGATCCGCTTTGGTCAGCCGCCCAGCAAGGTCGCGTTTCTGGCGTGGCACGCTTGGCAGGATGCGAGCCAAGGGTTGTGGCCCGCAGAGTTTCCTGATGCGAAAAAGAACGAATATGATCTAGAGACAATCGCTAGCTGGCTTGAGAAGTTTTTGAAGCGCTTTTTCGGCTTCTCGCAATTCAAACGCAGCGCGATCCCCAACGGGCCGAAAGTGAGTGCAGGCGGAGCTTTGTCACCGCGTGGTGACTGGCGCGCGCCATCCGATGCGGTGGCCGATGTGTGGCTGGAGGAGCTGCGCGAAGCGCTCCCCCAGCTCGATAATTAGGCTAAGCAGTTAAGCCGCATCGACCAGCACCAATTCGCTGTCTTCCAGCGCGGTGATTGTCACTTCGGCAAGGTCAGTGATCGCCACACCATCGCGCGCCTTTGCCTCAACATTCTCGACCTTTACCGATCCGGCTGAGGGCACAAGATAGAGATGCCGATCCGCGTTTGAGGGTGTGTAAGTCACGCTCTCGCCCGCCTTCACCGTCGCGCCCAAAACGCGGGCATTGGTGCGAATGGGCAAAGCATCGCCATCCTCGTCAATACCACTGGCGAGAGGCACAAAGTCCCCAGCGCGATCCGCCTTGGGGAAAGGGCGCGCACCCCAGTCAGGATCGCCGCCGCTCTCGTCGGGAATGATCCAGATCTGGAACAGCGTCGTCTCTTCATCCTCGCGATTGTATTCGGAATGGCGAATGCCCGAGCCTGCGCTCATCACCTGAACATCGCCCGCTTCGGTGCGGCCGACATTGCCGAGGCTGTCCTCATGCGTGATCGCGCCTTTGCGGACATAGGTGATGATTTCCATGTCCTCGTGGGGATGTGGATCAAAGCCTTTGCCCGCCTCGATCGTGTCATCGTTCCAGACTCTGAGCGAGCCCCAATGGGTGCGCGCAGGATCGTGATAGCTGGCGAAGGAAAAGTGATGGCGCGCATCAAGCCAGCCGTGGTTAGCCGCGCCAAGAGTGTCAAAAGGGCGCAGTTCAATCATCATAGGTCTCCTCATATCTTCAATGTTGCAACAGATATGGGGACGCGCGGGGGGAATTTCAGTCAGTGAGTTCCGATCACTCTAACCGACTTCCTTCATCAATGCCGGAGCGCCGCGCAGCCACGCAATCGCATCAATCCGGTTTTCGAAGAATTGGACTTCAATCCCCTTGCTAACGCGGCGATATTGATCGCGCACAAGGCTGGAGGGATTGAGGATGGCGACTTTCTTCAAACCATAGCTGCGCGAGAATTCTAGGTGTTTGCGGATCATGTCCGCGGTTTCGCGGCTTTGGGGAACAAAGTCCGCCATATCGCCCAATACATGGATGGGCTTGCCTGCTTTATACAGCGGGTATGAAGCGCGGCTCAGCTCGTCTTGAAATGCCCTGATCGCATCGGCTTCCCAATAGCCAGCAATCCGGAAATGCAATTCGCAATGCTCTTCGTGCAATGCGATTGAATATCGAGTTCGGAGCTGTTCCATGCCCGCATGGATGGAGAATTGCGGTGAATTTCGGCCTAGCAGGCAGCCTCGGATTTTCCCTGAGCGAATAGGATCGGATCATCACCCTCGGCCCATGGCGTATATTTGGGCATGATGCTGGCGAAAAGTTCAGAGGCAAGGTGCGTCTCTAGCCATTCTTGCAAAGGCGCGAGGTCTAGATTGTCGAACCATTCGCGGCCGGTGTTGGCGAACTGGCGGATGAAGGGGAAGATGGCGATATCAGACATGCTGCGCGCGGCGCCGCTGAGGTAGGGCGCGGATTGCAGCTGGGCGTTCAATTCTTCAAGGACTTTCAGGCCGTGCGCGCGGTGATCATAGCGAAACGTCTCCTCATCGCCGCCCGCTTCATCGGGGTAGCGCGTCGGGTATTTGTAGCGGTCAAGATGCCGTTTGAACGGTCCATCATTGCGGGTGATCAGCTCTTGATCATCCCCCGCAAGCCAGCCTTCGGGGTCGTTTTGAGCGAGCGCCCAACGCATGATCTCTAGGCTTTCTTCAAGCACCGTCCCATTGGGCAGGAGCAGCACGGGCACGGTTCCCTTGGGCGAAATATCGAGCATCTGCTGCGGCTTGTTGGCGAGCTTTACCTCCCGCAATTCGCAGGTGATTCCCGCAATCATCAGCGCCATTCGCGCGCGCATCGCATAGGGGCAACGGCGGAAGGAATAGAGGATAGGAAGCTGGCTCACCCCTTGGCGTCCTTTAAGGCAGCGCCATAATTCGCTTCCCAGCTCGCGCCATCCTCAAACCCGTCCTGCTTAGACGCGCGTTTGCTGATTTGTTCCCCGCCGACATGCTGTTCGCCGCGTTTCTTCGCAAGCTGCTGCTGATGTTGGCGCTCGGCATAGCGAGCGCGTTGTTCGGCATTGCGTTCTTCGATGCAATGGGGGCAGGAAACGCCCTCGGCATAAGCATCGCTCGCCAAATCCTCTTGCGACAAGGGGCGGCGGCAAGCGAAGCACAATTCGTAATTGCCCTCTACCAAGCCGTGGCCGACCGAAACGCGGCTGTCGAAGACGAAGCATTCGCCTTCCCATTGGCTTTCCTCTGGCGGGATATTTTCGAGATATTTGAGGATGCCGCCCTTGAGGTGGAACACATCCTCGACACCTTCGGATTTCAAGAAGCTGGTCGACTTTTCGCAGCGTATGCCGCCGGTGCAATACATGGCGACTTTGGGCGTCTTGCCCTGATCGATCAGCTCAGCGCGCTTGTCGCGGAACCATTTGGGGAAGTCGCGGAACGCCTTGGTCTTGGGGTCAATCGCGCCTTTGAACTGGCCAATCGCGACCTCATAATCATTGCGCGTGTCTATCACGATCGTGTCGGGATCGGCGATCAGATCGTTCCAATCATGGGGTGAGACATAGGTGCCGACCGAGGCGCGCGGATCAATATCCGGCTCACCCATAGTGACGATCTCTTTTTTGAGCCGCACTTTCATACGCAGGAAGGGCATGTCTGCGCAGCGCGAATATTTCACATCCAGATCGCCGCAATCGGGCAGGGTGCGGATGTGGTCGAGCACGGCGGCAATGCCCTCGTCCGTGCCCGCAATCGTGCCATTCACGCCCTCATGCGCGAGCAGGATCGTGCCCTTGGTTCCGGCTGCATCGCAAGCGGCTTGCA
>CAZAIG010000012.1:0-22824 GCA_964485135.1 uncultured Porphyrobacter sp.
AGCCGACCCAGACCGTGTTGTTCACATGGCCCAGTTCGTCAATGTGATGCGGCTCGGCTGTGAAGGATTGAGAGAAGCGTCGATTCATTTTTTTGAGTTAAACAACTCGATGCTTCGTGCCAACTAGACACCGTATCGTTTGTTCCCACCTGAGGTAATGCAATAACGCCCGCCCCTTGGCCCAATGCAAACACGGCTTCCGCTACATGGGCAATGCGATCCAGAGTAGTTCCGCCGAGGACGGTATTGAGGTCTTAGGCGTGGCCGTGTGCGAGAAGCATAAGAAGCTGCCACCCAATACGTTAAGCCATTGTCCAAAACTCTCAGCCAATCACCTTTTTGTCCCGTAACTTTGATACGAGAACGATAAGGCAATTTTTTGATAATGCGAGAAGATCCTGACGGGTCACTTCGTGCGTTTAAGTTGCTCGCTGTCACATAGCGTTCTTCCTCAAGATCTACCACGTCGCTAGCGGGTTTAGGAACGACGCTCTGTTCCTCTGTTGTATTTTCGTGATTGTTGGCGGCCAAGTTTGGATCAACAAGGCTTTGTGCCGCTGCCGTTTCGGCTTCCTCTCCTTCTATTTCAGGATCGGAGGCACACATTCCGATCAGGAACAACAAGCCTAGAACACATAAGCACCCACAACCCCAACCATTCGCGCGCCCTGTATCCTTCGAATTCTGGGGTGAAGGTTGAATTGCCTTCCTTCGACTTCCCCATAAGGTAGATTGCGAAATTCCGGTTCCTGGAATACTTGCGGTCGTTGTAACGCCGCGTGGGCCAAAGTTGACGCGCGCACCCCGGCCGCCCAACGAGGTTGAGAGACCAGATTTACTCAGATTCAATCTAACTCCGCGAGCAACCTTAATTGACTTCCGAAATCTCATCAAGAACCCCGTATTACAGAATTTCTACTACGAAATTTTGAAATAGAGACTCAATAAAATATTTGTAACATATGACTTGAAATCTATTCTTTTTCTGCCGTCGATTCAACCATCCCCATTTGCCACAGGATAAAGGCGTATTCCTCCGCCACTTCATAGACCGAGTTCCAGCGGCCCGATTTGCCGCCGTGCCCTGCGCCCATATTGGTCTTGAGCAGCAGCTCATTGTCATCGGTCTTGGTGTCGCGCAATTTGGCGACCCATTTGGCAGGCTCCCAATAGGTTACGCGCGGATCGTTCAGCCCCGCTGTCACCAGCAGCGGCGGATAATCCTGCGCCTTCACTTGGTCATAAGGCGAATAGGAAAGGATATAGGCGAAAGCTTCCTTGCTCTCGATCGGATTGCCCCATTCCTGCCACTCACCCGGCGTCAGCGGCAGGCTTTCATCGAGCATGGTGTTGAGCACATCGACAAAAGGCACATGGGCGACAACCGCGCCATATTGTGCTGGGTCTTGATTGATCACAGCGCCCATCAATTCACCGCCAGCCGAGCCGCCGCTCGCCGTGACTTTGCCTTCGGCGGTGTAGCCTTTTTCGATCAGAGCGCGCCCTGCATCAACGAAATCGTTGAATGTGTTGGTGCGTTCAAACATCTTGCCTTGCAGATACCAGCGCCGCCCCAAGTCATCACCGCCGCGAATATGGGCGATGGCATAAGCAAATCCGCGATCGACCAAGCTAAGCCGCGTGGTCGAGAAGCCGGGAGGGACAGCATAGCCATACGCGCCATAGGCATAGAGATGGAGCGGGCCGCCTGCCGGCCGGTCTTTGCGCATCACAATGCTGACAGGAACCTTGGTGCCATCGCGCGCTTCGATCTCGACCCGCTCTGTGCGATAAAGCGATTTGTCATAGCCGCTGGGAATTTCCTGCTGTTTCAAGAGCTCCAGCTCGCCCGATGCCACATCATAATCATAGACCGAATCCGGCGTGACCATGCTTTCATAGGAAAGGCGCAGCTTGCTCACATCATATTCGGGATTGTTCGACGTGCCCGCATTGTAGCTAGCTTCAGGGAAAGCGATGGGTTTCGCCACTGTCGGCGCATCGTATTGGCGCAATTGGACCTGATCGAGGCCATTCAAGCGCCCTTCGGTAACGAAGAAATCTTTGTAAAGCTCAAAGCCAGTGAGATAAAACTCATCCGATCCGGCGATGAGAGTTTCCCATTGATCCGGCGCATCCAGCGTAGCCTTAGCCATACGGAAATTGATGTGATCGTCATTCGTCCAGATGAAGATCTCTCCATCGCGCACATCGACCGAATATTCGCGGCCCTTTTGGCGCGGGCTGATGAGGATCGGCTCAGCGGTTGGATTGTCAGCCGGAACAAGCCGCACCTCGCTCGTCTCATTGTCGCCCGCTGCAATAATCAGCCAATCGTCTTGAGCGGAAAGGCCCGCCCCGACGCGGAAGCTTTCATCCTCTTCCTTGTAAAGGATAATGTCCTCTTCAACCGATGTTCCCAAAGTATAGAGCCGCGCATCGAGCACGCGCCAATTTTCAGTCGCCTTGCCATAAACAATCGCGGTGTCATTCTTGACCCAAGTGAGACCGCTCAGCGTCTCAGGGATCACGTCGGGCAATAGCTCGCCCGTTTCCAAATCCTTGATCCGCGCGGTAAAGCGCTCCGACCCATCCGTGTCCGTCGAATAAGCAAGATAGCGCCCGTTATTGCTGATCGAAGCGGAGCCGAGGCGGAAATATTCCTTTCCTTCAGCGAGCTTGTTTTCATCAAGGATAAGAACATCATCGCCGCCAGCCGCCGGCTTGCGATAATGCTTGCGATATTGCGCGCCATCTTCAAACGCCGACCAATAAATCCAATCGCCATCTTTTTGCGGAACTGTGCTGTCATCTTCCTTGATCCGCGCTTTCATTTCTTCGAACAGCTCTTCGGTCAGATCTTTCTGGCCCGCCATGCGGTGCTCAAACCAGGCATTCTCTGCCTTCACGTAGTCGAGCACATCCTCGTCATCGATTGTCGGGTAAGACTGGTCTTTAAGCCAATGATAGGGATCCGACAGCGTGATCCCGTGATGGGTAAAAGTGTGCTCGCGCTTCTCGGCAACGGGAGGCGCAGTTGGTGCAGTTTCGGTCAATTCCATATCCTTTTGATCATCGGCACTTAGAGCCGTGACGGGAGCAGCAGCCATACAAAGTGCCAATGCGATAGTGGGGAGTGTGCGAGAGGTCATTTGGGTCTAATCCTTTGCCTTGTGACGCATCGCTGGAAAGCGGAAGCGCGCTAGCCTATGCTTGCGACTCATAGAGATATTCTGAGCCGCGCGGCAAGAGAGGAACCGACCATATGCTGATGCAAACCCATGAAGCGCGTTTGGATGCGCTCAGGCAAGAATTGAAGCGGCAGAAGCTGGACGGGTTTCTGATCCCTATCGCGGATGAGCATATGAGCGAATATGTCGGCTCTTATGCGCAGCGGCTTGAATGGCTGACAGGGTTTGGCGGATCAGCGGGCAGCGCGGCGGTTTTGTTTGATAAAGCCGCGATCTTTGTCGACGGGCGCTACACTATCCAAGTGCGCGAGCAAGTGGATGAAAAGCTCTATGAATATCGCTCGGTTCCGGCAGATACGATCTCTGGCTGGCTGGCTGACAATGCAGCGGCGGGAGCGCGGATCGGTTATGATCCGTGGCTCCATTCGCGCAGCTGGGTAAAGTCTGTGCAGGCTCAGCTCAGCAGCATTCAAGGCGAGCTTATTGCAGTGGAGACCAATCCGATTGACTTGGTTTGGCAAGACCAGCCTGAACCGTCTGCCGCATTCGCCATCGTGCATGAAGACCAATTTGTCGGCGAGAATTCTGCGTCTAAGCGCGAGAATATTGCCAATGCGCTCAAAGCATCGGGCCATGACGCGGCGGTTATTTCGGCGCTCGATTCCATCGCATGGCTGCTCAATATTCGCGGCGATGATGTCGACAATACGCCGGTTGCCCTGTCCTATGTGATTGCCAAGGCTGATGGCACGGCTGAGCTATTTTTAGCGCCGGAGAAAGTCACGCCCGAGCTGACTCAGCATCTTGGCAATGCTGTGACCATTCGCGACCGCGCGGCTTTTGCTGGTGCGCTCAGCGAATATGATGGCAAGAGTGTCAGCGTCGATCCCAATTTCGGCGTTGCCGCGATTGCTGATGCTCTCGAAGCAGGCGGGGCGAGCGTGAGCTTTGAACGCGATCCCTGCATTTTACCCAAGGCGATCAAGAACAAAACCGAACAGCAAGGACACCGCGATGCGCAAGCCCGCGATGGAGCCGCCGTTGCCCGCTTCCTGCATTGGCTGGAAGAAACAGCGCCTTCAGGCGATGTGGATGAGCTGAGCGCTGCAGCTAAGCTCAAAAGCTTCCGCGAGGACACCGGGCAATTGCGCGATCTGTCATTCCGCACCATCTCGGCCGCCGCCCATCACGCTGCTTTGCCGCATTATAGCGTGGATGAGGACAGCAATATCCCCATCCCGCCAAGCTCGATTTATCTCGTCGATTCTGGCGGGCAATATCCCGCTGGCACAACCGATATCACTCGCACCGTATGGGTCGGCCCGGGTGAACCTAGCGTCGAAATGCGCGAGCGCTATACGCGCGTTTTGAAAGGGCATATTGCGCTTGATCTGGCCGTCTTCCCGTCAGGAACAGCGGGCAGCCAGCTCGACAGTTTCGCGCGCCAATATTTGTGGCAGGGCGGCGTCGACTACGCACATGGCACGGGGCACGGCGTGGGCAGCTTCCTCGCCGTTCACGAGGGGCCACAGCGCATCGCCAAAGCCGCTGGCGGACAGGCTGGAACCGAGCAAGAGCTGATGGCGGGTATGATCCTGTCCAACGAGCCGGGCTACTACAAATCGAGCGAAGCGGGAGGCGGCGGCTATGGCATCCGCATTGAAAATCTGGTGCTGGTCGAGCCGCGCGAAATAGCGGGCGCGGAAGGCGAGTATTTGGGCTTTGAAACGCTGACCTTCGTGCCGATTGACCGCACATTGGTCGATGCGACCTTGCTCACTGCGGATGAGATCGAATGGTGGAACAGCTATCACGCTCGGGTCGAAGCGATTCTTGCGCCGCAATTGGATGGCGGCGCACTCGAATGGGTTAAGCGCCACTGCCAGCCGCTTTGATGGTTTCGGCGCCAGCCCTTGTAGGACTCATTATGTTCCTATAATGTTCTGATTATTCGATTCGCATTTGAGGGAGAAAAAGCATGATCGGCTACGTCACTTTGGGAACCAATGATTTGCCGCGCGCAGCCAAATTCTATGACGCTGTTGCGGGCGCGATGGGTTATGGCCGGATGATGGAAGAGGGCGAATTTATCGCTTGGGGCAGCTTCGAGGATGGAACCGCTGGCATCGCCGCAACCGCGCCTTTCGATGGCCAGCCCGCCAGCGTCGGTAATGGCACAATGGCGGCGCTGATGGTCGACAGTCCCGAGAAAGTGAAAGCAGTCTATGATGTCGCTATTGCAGAGGGCGGCAGCGATGAAGGCGCGCCCGGGCCGCGCGGCGAAGACGGGTTTTATGCAGGCTATTTCCGTGATCTTGATGGCAATAAGCTCAATGTCTTTTGCATGGTCCAGTCGGGCTGAGCGCTATGGGCGCGCGCAAACTCGCCGACAGCTTCATCCATCTTGGGCCAGGAAAGAGTGGGGTGCGGGCCAGTGCTGTGTCCCAGCCCCCCTTTACCGGCATGGAATGGTATGGCGGTTATATTGAGCGTCATGGGGATGATGGCGCCGAAGGGCGGCTCGTGTCGCAATACACCTTCACCGAAAGCTGGGACAGTTGGGAAATGCATCCCAAAGGCTCAGAAGTGGTGATCTGCACCCATGGGGCAATGGTGCTCATACAGGAATTGCCCGATGGCAGAAATGAAGAGACCACGCTGACAGCAGGCGAATATGCGATCAATCCGCCGGGGGTTTGGCACACGGCTGATGTCGTAGAAAGTGCCACGGCAATCTTCATCACAGCAGGCGAAGATACGCAGCACCGACCGCGATAACCGCATCAAGCGTGTAACTTTGCCGCCAGATGAATGGCTACGCGGTCCCGATACAAACCGCGACAAACTGGCGCGATTTGGAGATAAACCTGCGACATGACGCCTCTAGAACGGCGACGTGAATTGCGGCGGATAAGTCAGCCTTGCCAAACAACCGCTCCCCCGAGCAGGCCTAAGACTGGCGTGTCCGCCGCAGTTCTCCTACATTGATCCCGATCGGAGCACTCAACATGACGAAACTACCCAGAACGCTAACTTTCTCTCTTGCCGCTGCGGCGCTCGCCCTTGCCGGCGGAAGTGCTGCAATCGCAGCGAAGGGCGGCAAGACAAAAGCTGACGCCAATGGCGACGGCGTTATCACTCTCGCAGAAATGCAAGCGAAAGCGGGCGAGCGATTTGCGAAAATGGATTCAGATGGCAATGGCGTCCTTAACGCTCAAGACCGTGCGGCAAAGAAAGCTGAGCGTTTTGCCGCCGCTGACACCAATGGCGATGGCGAGCTTTCTCAGGCAGAAATGAAGGCCGCCCGCGAGGCGCGCAAAGCCAAACGGGCTGAACGCCGCCAGGCACGCGAAGGTCAGCGAAGTGAGCGCCGTGCCACGCGCCAAGCAGAGCGCTTTGCCCGTCTCGATACTGACAAAAGCGGCGGTCTCTCTCAGGCTGAAATGGATGCGGGCCGTGAAATGATGAAAGAGCGCCGCGGCAAACGTGGCGGCAAAGGAATGCGCGGCGGCAAGCGCGGTAAACGCGGCGGTATGATGGCGATGATGAAACGCGCTGATACCAATGGCGATAAGGCCCTCTCACGCCAAGAATATGACGCAGCGATTACAGCGCGCTTTGCGAAGATGGACACGGACGGTTCGGGCTCCATTACTCGGGCAGAACGCAAAGCTGCGAAAGAGGCGCGCAAAGCAAAGCGCAGTGAACGCCGGGCGCAACGCAGAAGCCAGCGTCAATCGGCCGCCTCCACGAACTAAGGCCCTTCTAAGCAGGTGAATTCGGGCGCAGCTGGGACAGATATTGAATGACTGATGCTGCGCCCAATTCGATCCTGCTGATCGATGATGAAGCGACTTTGCGCGAACCCCTGGCCGAATATCTGACCGGTCAGGGGTTTGTTGTGCACGAGGCCGAAAGTGCGGCAAAAGCACGCAGCCTTATCGCGCAAACCCCGCCAGATCTGGTGCTGCTCGATATCATGATGCCGGGTGAGGATGGATTGTCGCTGTGCCGCCATCTGGTCGAAACAACCGCGCTGCCGGTCATCTTGCTCACAGCTCGCGGGGAGGCGACCGACCGGATCGTGGGCCTTGAAATGGGCGCCGATGATTATGTCGTCAAACCCTTTGAGCCACGCGAGCTGGTCGCCCGTATCCGTTCGGTTATGCGGCGAACAAACCGCGCCGAGACACCTTCACCGGACGACAATCTCATCTTTCAATTCGAAGGTTGGACGCTTGATCCACTCAAGCAGCGATTGACCAACCCGGACGGCGCAGTGGTGCCGATCTCCACGGCTGAATTCCGCCTCTTATGCGCGTTTTTGGAATGTCCCCGCCAAGTGCTTGACCGCGATCAATTGCTCGACAGAGTACAAGGGCGCGCCGCGCATTTGTTCGACCGTGCGGTGGACAATCAAGTCAGCCGCCTGCGCCGCAAAATAGAGACAGATACGCGCGATCCGCAGTTTATCCTCACCGTGCGCGGTGGCGGATACCGCTTTGCTGGCGATGTAAAGCGCGCGCCAAAGAGCACCGATACATGAGTCGGTTTTTGTCAAAGATTATGCCCAAGACCATGTTGGGTCAGGCGATGCTCATCCTCGCCATTGGGTTGCTTGTGGGGCAGCTGATATCGGCCACATTGCTTCTGCGCGCTGATGAACAGCGGCGCGCAATTACGGTCGCCAATGAGGTTACCTTGCGCTTTGTCAATGCCGAACGCCGCGAAGCTGCAAGGGAAGAACGTCGCGCCCAGAGGATGGAGCAGAGATTGGAGGAGCGGGCATCACGCCGGCCGAACCGTCGCGGGGGCCGCAATGGCCGCAATGGCCGCAATGGCGAACGCTTTAGAGGCGGGGTCCAAATCAGCGAAAACTGGCCGGCCATTTCTGGCGATATTTCGCAAAAGCAGCTGGAAACTTTGCTCCAAGACATGCTGTCTGCGCAAGGCATAGCGGTCAGCGATTTGATCGTCGTCAAACGCAAAGCGGGCCGCGATCCTGCTCTTGAAAATCGCCGGCTGCTGCGTGGTAGGCTACGCGGTAGACTTCGGAATCAACAGGGCGGTGATGATTGGCGATCTGGTGACATCGTGGTTGCCGGAATAAAGCGCGAGGGGGCAAAAAACTGGGAAATTGCCCGCACAGTGCACCGCAAACCTCCGCGCGAAGTGCTCTATATGCTCGGGTTGCAAACGCTCGTTATCTTTGCAGTTCTATTTGCCCTGATCTACATTATGATGCGTCGAAGCACCCGGCCACTTGCCCAGCTAACAAGCCGCGTCGATGCGTTTTCGCGCAATCCCGATGAAGCCGCCGAGCTCGAACCTAGCGGCCCTGAGGATATCCGGCGGCTGATCACCGCACACAATGCGATGGAGGCGCGGGTCGCATCCCTGCTTGATGAAAAGGACGTGATGCTCGGCGCCATCGGCCATGACCTCAAAACCCCGCTCGCCGCTTTGCGGGTGCGGATCGAAAGCGTTGAGGATGACGTCCAGCGCGAACGCATGGCGGGCAGCATTCAGGACATCACCCATACGCTCGACGATATTCTCAGCCTTGCGCGTATTGGCCGCTCTGGCGTGGAGGCAGAACGCGTAGACCTATCAGCCCTCACCGCCAGCGTGGTGGAGGAGTTTGAAGACCTATCGCAAGATGTGACGCTTACCAAAGGCGAACGCTGCGTACGCGAAGTTCAGGTAACGTGGCTTAAGCGGGCGTTGCGCAATCTCATCAGCAATGCCGTACGCTACGGAAAAGAGGCGCAAGTTTCTTTACTTACGCGCGATGGCCGCGTCATCATCCGAGTGGATGACAAAGGTCCCGGCATACCTGAGGAAGCCATTGCTGCCATGCTGGAGCCGTTTCATCGCGGCGAAGCATCGCGCAACCGTGCCACAGGCGGAGCGGGCCTTGGCCTGACGCTAGCGCGGGCGATTGCCGAACAGCATGGCGGCGAATTGGTTTTAAGCAACCGCCCAGAAGGCGGCCTGAGGGCGGAAATACGCTTGGCATAGAGCCTACCGAAGCTCCGCCTGCGGCTGAGCGCTAGCGAAAATTGTGATCAGGTCAGACCCTGCGCGCAGCGTGCTTCTCGCACGTGAGCACCGGAAGCTGGACTGAGCGCGATTTGCAGCAAGCTCGGGCGCAGGCCCCGCCGCAGCAGCGCGGACTTGTCCGCACGCTGCGAGGGAAAAGAACTAACGCATCAAACCGCCGATCAAATTGCGCACAAACCGCCCAGCGACGGGGCCAGCAAGATCGGTCGCGATGGAGCCAGCGGCAGAGGTCACGCCGCTGCGCACGGGGTCTGCGCGCGATTTTCTGCCAAGCATGCGTGACGCAGCCGCACCGGCCACCGCGCCAGCGGCCACTTTCGATCCGCGCGAAAACGCCTTTTCCCACATGCTTTTCGATTTGCGAGGACGCTTGCGCACTTCTTCCTCGCCCTGTTCTTCGACTTCGGCCGCCGTATCCACGGCATCCTGCGCTTTGGCTGCGAGCACTTCCTCTGCGCTCTCGCGGTCAATCCGCTCGTCATATTTGCCCTCAACCGGGCTGATCGATTGGATGATCGCGCGTTCTTTCTTGGTCACGGGGCCAAGGCGCGAGCGCGGCGGCTTGATAAGCGTGCGCTGCACAATTGAAGGCGCACCGTCTTCCATCAAGGTTGAGACAAGCGCCTCACCCACGCGCAATTCAGTGATCGCCTCTTCAACGTCCAGATCCTCGTTAATGCGGAATGTGTCCGCCGCCGCTTTGATCGCTTTCTTGTCGCGCGGCGTGAAAGCGCGCAGAGCATGCTGGACGCGGTTGCCCAATTGGCCCGCGACTTCCTCGGGGATATCAATAGGGTTTTGGGTGACGAAATAGACGCCCACGCCCTTCGAGCGGATCAAGCGAACGACTTGCTCAATCTTCTCTTCTAGCGCTTTGGGCGCGTCATCAAACAGCAGATGCGCTTCATCGAAGAAGAAGACGAGCTTGGGTTTTTCCGGATCGCCAACTTCGGGCAAGGTTTCGAACAATTCGGCGAGCAGCCAGAGGAGGAACGTCGCATAAAGCTTGGGGCTGCGCATCAGCTGGTCCGCAGCAAGCACATTGACGATGCCTTTGCCATTCTCATCGCATTGGATGAAGTCATCAATCTCAAGCGCTGGCTCACCAAAGAAGTGATCCGCACCCTGACTTTCAAAGCTCAACAATTGGCGCTGAATCGCGCCCACGCTGCGCTTGGTGACATTGCCATATTTGCCCGAAAGCTCATCAGCGTTTTCCGCTGACCAAGCGAGCATCGATTGCAAATCTGCAAAATCGAGCAGCAGCAATCCATTGTCATCGGCATGGCGGAAGATGATCTGGAGTACGCCCTCTTGCGTTTCATTCAGATCGAGCAGACGCGCGAGCAGCAGTGGCCCCATTTCGGTCACTGTGGTGCGGATCGGGTGGCCTTGCTCGCCATACAAATCCCAGAAGATGACCGGGTTATCGGAATAGGCATAATCATCCATGCCCAGCTCTTTCGCGCGTTCTTCCAGCTTGTCCGCATGTTTAAACGTCGGCGAACCGGGCATGCCGACGCCCGACAAATCGCCTTTCACATCGGCGACGAAAACGGGGACACCATCGGCCGAAAAGCTCTCTGCCAGCCCTTGCAGCGTCACCGTTTTACCCGTGCCGGTCGCGCCTGCGATTAGTCCGTGACGATTGGCGCGCGAAAGGTCGAGATATTGCTTCTCGCCATTACCCGCGAGGCCGAGGAAGATTTGACCCATGTTGTATCCTTACAATTCCAGCTTTTCATGATTGGGAAACTGTTTGGCGCAGCATCCGCCCCTTGGTCAAGCGCGGCCATGCGAAGTTTATAGGAGTTTAGCTGCCTAATGCTCGACTTGCGCGGCGAACAGGCTAAGGACACCAGGCAATGGACCTGACCAAGCCTTTTGTATTGCTGGATGATGCGCGCGGCGCTGGCGGTGGCCGGAGCGCTGCCAATGCGCATCTCTATGCCGATCCAAGCGAAGTCTTTGTCGCGCGCCGCTCTGCCGACGTGGCGGATGTACTGGATGAGGCAATCACAGCGCAGGCCGCGAGCGGCGGACATTTGGCCGGCTATATCGCCTATGAAGCAGGGCTAGCTTTGGAGCCGAAACTGGCTGGTCTCGCAGATGCGCAAAGCGGCGCAAACGGTCCGCTGATATGGCTTGGCCTGTTCGATCATGCTGAGGACATGGCCGCCGACGCTGTGCCTGCATGGCTGGCTGCGCATAGTGAAGCGGATGGGCATATCGGTCCGCTTACTCCGCAAGTGTCGACCGGCGGATACCGGCGGGCTTTTGACGCCATGCACGGTGCGATTGAAGCGGGCGATATTTATCAAGCGAACCTGACCTATCCGCTTGCGGGAAGTTATGAAGGCGATCCGCTGGCGATCTACGCTGCGCTTCGGCCATCTGCACAGGCAGGCTACGGCGGAGTGATTTTCGATGGCTCGCATTATCTGCTCAGCCTTTCGCCGGAACTCTTCGTGACGCTGAAAGATGGTGCTGCGAAGGTTAAACCGATGAAGGGCACGCGCCCGCGCTGCACCGATGATGCTGCCGACCGTGCCTTGGCTGAGGAGCTCGCCAGTTCTGTCAAAGACAAGGCTGAAAACCTGATGATCGTTGATCTGATGCGCAATGATCTTAGCCGCGTTGCCGAGGCCGGAAGCGTGCGGGTCGATAATCCCTTCGCGGTCGAGACCTATCCCACGCTGCACCAAATGGTCTCAACCGTGCGCGCTCAGCTAAGCGATGGGAAAGATGCCGGTGATCTGATCCGCGCGATCTTTCCCTGCGGCTCGATCACGGGCGCGCCCAAAATCCGCAGCATGGAACTGATTGCGCAGAATGAACGCGATGCGCGCGGGGTCTATTGCGGGGCCATTGGCCGGATTGATCCCGATGGCAGCGCGGCCTTTAACGTCGCCATTCGCACGGCTCGCCTTACTCCGATTGAGAATGGTCAGGGCAGCGTCGTTCTGGGCGTAGGTTCCGCGATTGTGGCCGATAGCAACGCAATGGCTGAGCGGCGCGAGTGCGAGGTCAAAGCAGGCTTTGCCCGCCAAGCCGCTCCGGGGCTCAGCGCAGCGGCTTTCGATTTGATCGAGACCATGGCCTTCAAACCGGAGACCGGGATAGACCTCATTGAGATGCACCTGGAAAGGATGAAGGCGAGCGCGGCAGAATTGGGAACCGAATTTGACCGGCACGCAGCGCGCAATGCGATCCATGCCTTATGCTTTGAATTGGAGGAGCCATCCAAAATTCGGCTGCTCGCATCGCGCAGCGGCGCCATCGCATTGGAGGCTAGCGCTTTGCCAGAAGTCAGCGATGATCCGCTTAAGGTGATCGCTCTGCCGCTCCCGATTGACCCATCTGATTGGCGTTTGCGGCACAAAACATCGGACCGGGGTTTTTACGATGAAGCGCTGAAAGCAGCGAAACATTACCGCGCGGATGAGGCGATTTTGGTTCGCGAAGATGGGCTAGTGACAGAGGGCAGCTTCACCAATATCTTCGCCGAGAAAGACGGCGTTCTGCTCACCCCGCCAGCGGAATTGGGCCTGCTGCCCGGCGTCTTGCGCCGCTCTCTCATCGAGCAATCCCGCGCAAAAGAAGCCGAATTGACGTTGGATGATTTAGCGGGTGGGTTCTTCCTCGGCAATGCAGTGCGCGGCCTGATGAAAGCGAATTTCAAACAATGATCGACATTCTTTACGAGGATGGCGAAGCGCTCGTCATCAATAAGCCTGCGGGCCTGCCGATTGATCAGCCGCGCCGCGGCGGGCCGTCGCTGGCCGATCATCTGGACGCATTGCGGCTGGGGTTTCAGCGTCAGCCGATCCCCGTCCACCGGCTGGATACGGATACCTCTGGTTGCCTGCTGCTCGCCCGCAATCCCAAGGCTCTGAAGCGTTTCAACAAGGCGTTTGAGGACCGGCTCGTGACCAAAGTCTATTGCGGCATCATCGGCAGCGTTCCCAAAGAAGCCGAGGGCCGCATCGAATTGGCTCTGACCAAGATCAGCTCGGCTGAGAAAGGCTGGCGGATGATCCCGGCAAAGAAGGGCAAGCCATCGGTCACTGAATGGAGCCTGCGCACGCATGAAAGCGGCCGCGCGCTAATCGAATTTCGTCCCACCACCGGCCGCACGCATCAAATCCGCGTGCATGCCGCGAGCGGGCTTGGCCAGCCGCTGCTCGGCGATCCGGTCTATGGCAATCGCAAGAGCGCCAGCCGGACGATGCTGCATGCCGAAAGCCTGATCGTTCAGCGCGACGGCAAACCTGCGATTGAGGCCCTTGCTCCGATGCCCACCGACTTTATCAATTTGGGTTTCGCCCCTGAAATCGTTGAAGCTGCCCCAGCCGTGACCGATGGTCAGGACAATGGGTAAAGTCACCGAAAAGGCGCTGGAAACCGCGCAAGAGAAGTTCATCGCTGCATCGGGGCCCGGCGGCCAGAACGTCAATAAAGTCGCCACCGCTGTGCAATTGCGCGTCAATGTCTTTGCAATTGGCATGCCGCCCAGCGCGTTTGAACGGCTGAAAGAGATCGCAGGCAGCAAGCTGACCAAGGATGGCGAGATTGTTCTGACCGCGCGCGAATACCGCACGCAGGAGCAGAATAGAGAGGCTGCCCGCGCCCGGCTAACCGCCATTTTGGACGAAGCGCTGACCCCGCAGGCGACGCGCAAAAAATCGCGCGTCAACCGCGTGGGCAAAACCCAGCGCCTCAAAACCAAAAAGGCGCGCGGCGCGGTAAAGGCCAATCGCGGCAAGGTGAACCGGTCGGACTGGTAAGTCCCTGCTTGACTTTCAGGGCAGAATCACTCAATTGCGCGCCTGAACGGCGGCGTGTCTTACGTCGCCATTATTTTTTAGCCTCTCGCTAGGCACCAGCACATTTAGGAAACCGCCATGGCGAAATCCGCTACCGTCAAGATTAAGCTCGTCTCTACTGAGGGCACCGGCTTTTACTATGTGACGAAAAAGAACCCTCGGAACATCACCGAGAAAATGTCTTTCCGCAAATATGATCCCGTCGCGCGCAAGCACGTCGAGTTTAAAGAAGCGAAGATCAAGTAACCAGCGCTGGGTGCGCGTAGCCCGCTGGGCCGCCCATGCCGTTAACAAACTGCCTGAACGGTTCCGCTGCACAAAATTCAGTGACGGTTCAATCTGCTTTCGTTAAAGCAGCCCGCATGATTAACCCTATTTCTCTTTCGAAACGCACCGCTGCGGGTTTGGCCGCCGGAGCGCTTGCTATCGGTATCCCAAGCGCAGCCATGCTGACGCCCAGCACGCCTGCTGTGGCGCAATCATCTAGCCAGCTCGACCGAGCGGTGACCGCTTTGCGCGGGATCACCACGATGAAGGCGAACTTCACTCAAACCGACCGGCAGGGTCAGACGATTAAAGGCGTTATGACGCTGAAACGTCCGGGCAAGATTCGCTTCGAATATGCCAAGGGCACCGATATGCTCGTCGTTTCCAATGGCAAATCGCTATACTTGGTGGATTATGCAGTGAAACAAGTTCAGCGCTGGCCGATCAAGAATTCGCCGCTGGGCGCTCTCTTGGACCCCAGCCGCGACGTTAAGAAATATGGCAAGCTGATCCCCACTGGCAATCCCAGCGTCATCAGTGTTGAGGTTCGCGACCCCAAACGACCCGAGTTTGGTGTGATCAATATGATCTTCATTAAAGACGCCGCTGCGCCCGGGGGATTGCGATTGGCGCATTGGGTCGCGCTCGATTCGCAGAACCACCGCACCACTGTGAAGCTCAAGAATCACAAATATGGCGTTTCCGTGCCAGATAGCGCATTCAAATTCAAAGATCCGCGCAAATCAACTCGTCGCCCACGCTAAACGGCTGAACTGTGAAGAGTTTACATATTGCGATTAGCCGTAGTCTTTCGTTCATTTTGGCGAAAGCGGCACGGGTCTAACTTACAGTTCTAAAGCGAGTTGGAGTCGGGGTTGCCCCCCTGTTGCCCTATTCTTGATACGCTCGCTTTGGACACAAGCGTGACGAACGCTCACAAGGAACCTCTGGCCCATTGCCCCCGGGTCAGGGGTTTTTTGTTGAGAGCTTTTCCATTCGGGCCTGCTACTCCCAGCCCAGCGCCCGCACGATAATGTCGTAAATCACATTCTGTTCGATCACACCGCGCGCACGCTCTGCTCCTGGCCCTTGCGCATAAAGCGCGACATCTTCGCCCGCATGGGTCTCGCTGCCAAGCGGGATTGCGGCCTGCTGCTGAGCATTAATGCCGGTCTCCGGAACAGGGCGCCCCTCTTCATGATCATGCTCAATCGCACCGGGACCATTCCAATAGCCAAGCGTCGTATAGGGCTTCCTATCCTGAGCCAGCGTCGGCTCATCAGGATTGCTAATGTCGCCTGCGGGCGGAACCACCAGGCCCAGAATATCGTTGCCCCGGCGCGGATAGCCAGAGATGGTGAACACATGGCTGTGATCTGCGGTGACCATAATCAGCGTTTCGTCGGGGTCAGTGCTGTCAATCGCAGCTTGAATGGCATTGGCGAACTCCACTGTCTCTTCAAGCGCCCACCCCGCTCTGCCGGCATGGTGGCCGTGATCGATCCGGCCGCTTTCGACCATCAGGTAATAGCCCTCTGGATCGTCTTTGATCCGCGCAATCGCTTGCCTTGTCATCTCCGTAAGCGTCGGTTCGCCTTCACCTTTCTCCGGAGTTTGCAGCCGGTCCGCCATGTAGGTCATGTGGCTGCGGGAAAAGAGACCAAGCACTGGTTTATCCAGCGGTGCCTCGTTTAGGCTAGCAGAGCTGCGGACAAAAGTGCCGCCAGTACGCCGCACCCAATCAGCGGGAAGGTTCGCCTTCGGGTCTACCCTGCTTCCCGCATCATCAACGCCTGCACCAAAGAACGCGCCCAATCCTCCGCCAAGAGCAACCTCAAAGTCAGAATTGATCAGTTGTGTGGCGATATCTTCGCAGCCCTTGCCCCGCTGCTCTTCGGGAATGGCAGCATCCGCTTCCCAATTGCGGTCTGCACTGCGGGCATAAACGCTCGCCGGTGTCGCATGGGTAATGCGCGCGGTGGAGACAATGCCCAATGCCATGCCGCGCTCTTTCACTTGTTCGCCCAAGAGCGGCAGCGGGTTCGCCAAGCCGCTGGCACAATCGCCGCGCATGACGCCCGGGCCTACGCCCACAACGCCGATCTTGGTCTTTTCGCCCGAGTGCATCGCGGTGGCTGTGCCCGCGCTATCGGGCACTTGCGCATTGGTGTTGTAGGTTTTGACCAGCGCCACATTGTCGAACTTTTCAAACGGCAGGACATATTCCTCGCCCGTTTGCCCGCGCTTTTGCCCAGCATAGATGCGGGCAGCGGTAATCGTCGAAATGCCCATACCATCGCCGATAAAGAGGATGACGTTCTTTGCCTTTTGAGGAGCCTGCGCCGTCTGCGCGACCGGAGTGGGCGTGCTCGCCACACTTTGCGCGCCTTCAGCATAAGAACACGCGCCGAGCGTTAGCGCAGCCAGCGCAATTACGAGCGTGGAACGGCGATATCGGATCATGAGCATTTCCTGTGAAAAGGGGCGTGATACGCAGCCTATCCCCTTTTCATGCGACAATTCAATGTAAGAGGACGCGCAACGGACGGTTTATTTTTGTCCGCCCCGCCTCTAAGCCCGCAGCCATGATCAGTGTTACCACTTGGAATATCAATTCGGTCCGCTTGCGCCTGCCGATTGTCGAGCGCTTCTTGAAAGCGGAGGCGCCCGATGTGCTGTGCTTGCAAGAAATCAAATGTCAGGAAGAGCAGTTTCCCTACGAACCGCTCGCTGCCTTGGGCTACAAACACACCGCTGTTCATGGGCAAAAAGGGTATCATGGCGTCGCTACGATTAGCCGCATTCCGCTGAAAGAATATTCCCGCCACGATTGGCAAGCGAATGGCGAGGCGCGCCATGTCGGCGTTGAGCTGGAGGGGTCCGGCATGCGCATCGACAATGTCTACGTGCCCGCAGGCGGCGATGAACCCGACCGCGATAAGAACCCCAAATTCGGCCAAAAGCTCGATTTTCTGGGCCGGATGACCGATTGGGCGGGCGCGATTAATAGCGACACTTTGATCGTAGGCGATTTCAACATTGCACCCCTGCCCAGCGATGTCTGGGGACACAAACAATTGCTCAAAGTTGTCAGCCACACGCCGATTGAGTGCGAGACTTTGGGCCGGTTTAAGGCCGCGCATAATTGGGTCGATGTGGGCCGCGAATTTATCAAGGATCCCGACCGCTATTACAGCTGGTGGAGTTACAGGTCGAAAGATTGGACCGCGAATGATCGTGGGCGGCGGCTTGATCATATGTGGGCAAGCCCTACCCTCGCCGCCAAAGCGTCGGGCCACCGGATTTTGGAAGAAGCGCGAAGCTGGGATAAACCGTCCGATCACATTCCGCTAACAACGGAATTTGACCTCTGAACACGCATTCCCCTTCTCCTGCTCGCCGGATCGCGCTGGCGGTAGACGCATTGCGCCATGGCTGGCCAATAGCGATTGAGGGCCGCGTTTTGCTTCCCGTGGAGACGGCCAGCGGTGATCCAAGCAGTCAAAATATGCTAATCTCTGCCGCTCGCGCAGCGACCCTGAAGCTAGCGAATCAGCGCGATGCAGCCGTCCCTCATGCGCCCGTCCTGATCCGCGGCGGGGAAGAGTTTACTCTGCCAATTGCTCTGCCGATTGCGGACCCTGCGATGGACCTGCAATCCCCGCTGAAAGGGCCGTTCAAAGCTGAGGCATTGGGATGGGAGGACACTGCCGCCGCCGCTTTGGAACTGGCGCGGATGGCAGGGATTTTACCGGCCTTTTTGGTTGATCCCAAGGCTGCCGGAGAGGCGCAGAGCGTTGAGGCTGGCGATCTTGCCGAATGGTCGGACACAGACAATCTGCGCATTGCGACACGCGCGCGCTTGCCCGTCACGGCGAGCGAGAGCGCCGAAATCATCGCATTTCGCTCTCCGCACGATATGCGCGAACACGCCGCTCTCGTGATCGGGCGGCAATGCGGCGATACGGTGCCATTGGTCCGGCTGCATTCTGAATGCTTGACCGGTGATGTTTTGGGCAGCCTTAAATGCGATTGCGGCCCGCAATTGGACGCTAGCCTGCATGCGATGGCAACCGAGGCCCGCGAGAATGACGGTTGGGGCGTGCTTCTCTATATGCGGCAAGAGGGGCGCGGCATTGGCATCATCAACAAGCTGCGCGCGTATCAATTGCAGGATCAGGGCTTTGACACAGTGGAGGCGAACGAGCGCCTTGGCCTGCCCGATGAAGCGCGCGATTTTCCCGTCGCGGCGCGGATGCTCGATCTGCTGGGTGTGCGGCAAATTCGTTTGATGACGAACAATCCGAAGAAAGTCACCGCACTAGAAGAAGCGGGCGTCACCGTCGCAGAGCGCGTCGCGCATCAATTGCCCGACAACCCGCACAATGCGCGCTATCTGGCAACCAAGCGCGACAAATCAGGGCACCTTTTGATATGAAGAGCATGTCTGTTGGCGGCATTACTTTACGCGAGGAAGAACCGCGCGATATTGATGTTATTCATGCTCTGACAAAGCGCGCGTTTGCCCCGATGCCGTTTAGTGATGGCAGCGAGCCGCGTGTGATCGATACGCTGCGCGCAGATGGCGATCTGACCTTATCCATGGTCGCGGTCAAAGACGCTGCCGCCAATGACAGCGATAATGCCGGCGGCACGATGATCGGTCATATCGCATTCTCGCCGGTCAGCATCAGTGACGGGACGCAGGAATGGTATGGTTTGGGGCCGGTGTCTGTAACGCCCGAGCTGCAAAAAACCGGTATCGGCAGCAAGCTGATCCGCTTTGGCGTCGGTGAATTGGAAGAGCGCGGCGCAAAGGGGATCGTGTTGCTGGGGAGCACGGATTACTACCCGCGCTTTGGTTTTGAGCACCGAGCGGACCTTACCTATGCGGGCGGCCCAGCGGAGTATTTCCAAGCTTTGTTGCTCGAAGGTGAATGGCCCAGCGGCGCGGTGAATTTCCGGCCAGCATTTGACTAGGGGCTTTCGGCTAAACGCTTAGCGCTTTTCGTAGCGCTTCAGTCCCGATGCCAGCTCATTCTCACCGATATTGAGCCGGTGCCCTGTCCAATCGGCGACGAATACAGATTGGCGCGATAGGCCCGGCACAAAGCGCGCAACATTGCCCGCAATCCGCAAACCATCGGCGCGGTGCAGCAATTGCTCTGCGCCCACCGCGATAAAGGCAGAGTAGTTTTCCTTGCTGCGCCCTTGGACAAACCAGTTTTCGGTGATTGAACCATTCCCGCCTGCAGGCAGGTCGATCATGTAGTTGGTCGAACGGCCATTGGCATCGTCAAAGCTGTTCGCGCTAAAGACATTATTGGCGGCGCGCGATTTGGCGTAGTGCCCGCCTGCGCCTTTTTCAAAACGGGAGCGGGTCACTTTCAATGAGCCATAATCACCGATGTAGATCGAATGCGCGCATCCAGCGGAATGTTCACATGTACCAAGGCCGGAAAATGTCACCTTATCAATCGTGATCCGGCCATTTGGGTCGTTCCCGGTGAGAATGCCCTGTTGGGATTGATCAAACCAGCTTTGCGTCACTTTTAAATCGCCTTGTTCAAGGCGAATCCCTGCGCCGTTGCCATCTCCAACCCGCATGTTGCGGAAGGTCAGCCCGTGAATCTCCGCGCTTGCACCGCGCAAGACCAATGCCGCCTTGCCTTCGCAAGTGGTGCTATCAAACACGACTTTGCCCGCAGTGCGCGCAACGTAACGGATGGCGCCGCCCTTTTGCACTGCGCATTGGCGGTAAGTGCCCGATGCAATCGATATCGTCGCACGCGCATTGCCAATCGCATCGACTGCGGATTGCAAATTGCCAAACCGCTCGCCCGTTTCAGTGATCGTGAATGCCCCGCCAGATTGCGCATTGGCACTTGCGGCCGGAACAAAGACAAGCGCGGCCATGGCAGCGGCGCGCAAAGCGAGGGTTGCAGATGAGATAGTCATGGGCGCAGGGTATACATCAGGGTTTAAAGCGTGACTAAAGTTTCGCGGGCACTGTCTCGCATCTGCACATCTGTTCCCGCCAGCCTTAACGCTGCCGAATACAATGAGTTTTAACATGAATCATTTGCTAGGGCGTGCCTGCGGGCCTATACTTAGATCTTCGCGCAAGGGCTTTGGCCGCGCGACTCACCAGAATTCTAGGAGATACGGGTTATGAAGAAATTTGCACACGCACTGATCGCATCGGGCGCTGCACTCACTTTGGCTGCTTGCGGCAGCTCAGAAGACGCCTCTGCAGAAGCAGAAGCAGATACAGTTGCAATGCCTGCTGACGAAGCGTCTGCAGATGCAGAAGCTCCTGTGGCTGATGCCGATGCTGAAGCAACCGCTGAAGCGGGCGCAGACGCAGGCGAAGCGACCGCTACGGCTGCTGACGCAGGTGAAGGCGCGGGTGCAGGTGCGGGCGAAGAAGTAGCCGCGCCAGCAGAAGCGACCGCTGCCCAAGTAGAAGCAACCGAAAGTGCTGCTGACAAAGCAGCTCAAGTTGCTGCTGATGCACAAGCTGCCATCGAAAAAGCAGAAGGTGCTGCTGACCAAGCCAAAGAACTGAAAGACAAGGTCGAAGGCATCGTCAACTAAGCTTCTTTGAAGCACGCGCAGCATGCCATTGCTGCGATCAAGCGGGCGAGAGGCTTTGAGCTTCTCGCCCGTTTTGCTTTGCGGCTGACCCAGTGCACCGCTGATAAAGCGCCAAAATTTCCCACTTTTCCTAGCTTTCGCTTTTCCGCGTTTGCGCTATTGTCGCTGGCTATGCACAAAGCACTTTTCATTCCTGCTGCCGTTCTGACCCTTGGCCTTTTGAGCGCCTGCGGCGACGGAGACAATGAACCTGGCCCCGGCGGGGTCAGCGAAGGCGAAGCGGCCGCGCTCGACGAGGCGGCCGAGATAATCGAAGCGCGGCGCTTGCCCGAGGAAGCCTTGCCCCAAGTGCCCGGCGACAATGTACCGCTCCCCCCTGAAATACCGGCTGAGCAAGACAGCGAAAGCGACTAGGCAAACGCGAAACCGCTTTCGTAGAGAGGACCTAGACAAGACCATGAGCCAAACCGGCCCCAATAGTGGCATGGACGCCGAAACATTCGAGCAATTTTACGAGCAATTGCACCGCTATGTGCGCGAACGGCTGATCCCGGCGGAAAAGGACGTCATAGAAGCGGGCAAAATTCCCGATGATATCATCGCTGAGATGAAAGAGATGGGCCTGTTTGGCCTGACCGTACCAGAGGAATATGGCGGCGCGGGTCTTAACACAGAGCAATATGCGCGCATCGTGCATTGCATGAGCTATGCCTCGCCCGCCTACCGATCGTATTTCTCAATCAATGTCGGCATGTTCAATTCCGCGATCAAAAATGGAGCAACCGAGGCTCAAAAAGCCGAATGGTGGCCCCGCATTGCTGCGGGCGAAGTGGCAAGCTTTGGCCTCACTGAACCGGGTTCCGGATCAGACAGTGCAGGAATGGCAACGACGGCCAAGCCGGATCCGGACGGCAATGGCTGGATCCTCAATGGCTCCAAACGCTACATCACCAATGCCCCGCATGCCGATGTCGCGCTGATCATGGCGCGCACCGAGAAAGAGGCGCTGCCCAAAAACGCGCATGTCAGCGCCTTTATCGTGCCGATGAATTCAGACGGAATCACTACGGGATCACCGGATAAGAAAATGGGTCAGGAAGGCTCGCTGATCTCCGACATATATCTTCAGGACGTCAAAGTGCCGGGCGACGCGCTTCTTGGTGGGGAGACCGGCAAGGGTTTTCGCTTTGCGATGATGAGCCTCGACAATGGCCGGATTTCTGTGGGCGCAGCGGCAACTGCCTATGCCCGCCGCGCGCTCGATTCGGCGCTTCAATATGCCAATGAGCGCAAGGCCTTTGGCGAGCCGATTGCGAACTTCCAACTGATCCAGCAAATGCTCGCGGAAAGTGAGATGGAAATCTACGCCGCAGAAGCGATGATGGCAGATGTGACCCAGCGCGCGGACAGAGGCGAGAACATTCTCACCAAAGCCGCCGCCTTCAAAGTCTTTGCTTCTGAAATGTGCGGGCGCGTGGTTGACCGTGTGGTGCAGATTTATGGCGGCGCGGGCTATCTCGCTGAATATGATGCAGAGCGCTTTTATCGCGATGCGCGCGTCTACCGGATATACGAGGGGACGACGCAAATCCTCTATCTCCAGATCGCCAAGCATATGCTGCGCGAGTGGGAAGCGGAGAATGGGTAGGGTTTGTTTTCCGCACGGCCCCAATGTCATTTGGCGCCGTGCGATATCCTCGCGGCCTGCGGACAAGTCCGCGCCGCTGCGGACGCCCCTTGGGCTTGCGGTCGGCTGGTCGCCGACCGTGCTCCGCGACCAAGCCATATGGTGCGCGCTGTATCGACGCCAAAGGTGTCGCAAGGGCGACCGCCCGCCCGCAGCGACCGAAAGGGAGCGAGGATAGCCAAGCGAACGCCCA
>CAZAIG010000012.1:22924-26303 GCA_964485135.1 uncultured Porphyrobacter sp.
AGGGAGCGAGGATAGCCAAGCGAACGCCCAATCAAACAGGCGTGAGCGCTGGCGCATGAAGCCAAACAAAAGACTCTAACAAGGAACTTTGATGTACAACCTCCTCTCTGACCTCTCGATCATCGAGGTTTCCAGCTTCGTCGCTTCGCCCACTGCGGGGCTTTATTGCGCGCAGATGGGCGCGGACGTCATCCGCGTCGACCACACAGCAGGCGGGCTCGATTACCAGCGTTATATGCTCACCAAAGAAGGCCGCTCGCTGAGCTGGGAGAACCTCAATCGCGCCAAGAAGTCCGTCGCGCTCGATCTACGCAGCGGAGAGGGCCGCGAATTGTGCGTCGAGCTGGCTGCCAAGACCGGGCAATGCATCACCAATCTGCCTGAGAAGAGCTTTATGTCGCACGCAGCCATGGCCGAAAAACGTGATGACATGATCAGCGTGCGCATCATGGGTTGGCATGATGGGCGGCAAGCGATGGATTTCACCGTCAATGCCGCATCTGGCTATCCGCTCATGTGCGGGCCGGAGGATTGGGATCAGCAGACAGCACCGCCGGTCAATCAAGTGCTGCCCGCATGGGATTTCATCACGGGTGCTTATGCCAGCTTTGCTCTGCTCGCCGCCCTGCGCAAAAGAGACAGCAGTGGCAAAGGCCACGAGGTTCGCATCCCGCTGGGCGATGTCGCGATTGGGACCATGGCAAACTCGGGCGCAATGGCGGAAATGCGCTATCGCGGCTCTGACCGTATCCGGCTCGGCAATGCGATCTGGGGCGCATTTGGCAAGGATTTCCAATCGCGCGATGGCGTGCGCTTTATGGTCGCCGCGCTGACGGGCAAGCAATGGGCGGGGCTGGTACAAGCGTTTGATGTCGAGGAAGAAATCACCGCGCTCGAAGCGAAACTGGGCGTGCGCTTTGCTGATGGCGATGAACCGCGCTTTGAAAACCGCGAGCCGCTGTTCGAGCTTTTCCAGAATGCCGCCGCCAATTCCGACTATGCCGATCTGGAAGCGCGCATGGCCAAAGCTGGCACCACGTTTGAGCGCTATCGCACCATGCACGAGGCCGCGCATGACCCCGTGCTGATCGCTGACAATCCGCTGTTCGGTCCTTCGCCTGCCAACCCATCGGGCTTTGACTATCCCGCCACGCGCTCTTTCGCCAATATCCCTCAGCAAGATGCGGGCGACCCCGCGCCTGCGCCTTATCTCGGCCAACATTCAGAAGAAGTTCTGGCCGAGCGTTTGGGGCTTTCTAGCGGGACAATAGGCAAGCTGGTGGATGCAGGCACTGTGGCGCTCAGTGACAAAACATAGAAGGAATCGCTCATCCTGAGCCTGTCGAAGGGTGAAAGCGATAAGAGCTTGCGTTCGCACTTCGACAAGCTCAGCACGAACGGGAAAGCAAAGGACACAGCATGACCAGAAGAGCCGCCATCGTATCGCCGCTGCGCACACCGGTGGGCAAATTTCTCGGCACTCTTGCGCCGCTCAACGCGGGTCAATTGGGCGGGATCATCCTCAAAGCCTTGATCGAGCGGAGCGGGATTGACCCGGCCCGCGTTGATGATGTGGTCTTCAGCCAAGGCTATGGCAATGGCGAGGCTCCGTGCATCGGCCACTGGGCATGGCTGGCGGCGGACTTGCCGTTGGAAGTGCCCGGCTACCAGCTCGACCGCCGCTGTGGCTCCGGCGTTCAAGCCATCGCAAATGCCGCGATGATGGTCGAGACCGGCATGGCCGATGTCGTCGTCGCCGGCGGGTGCGAGAGCATGTCCAATGTCGAGCACTACACCACTCAAGCTCGCGGCGGTGCGCGCATGGGCGATATGGTGCTGCATGATCGCCTTTCGCGCGGGCGCGTGATGAGCCAGCCGGTAGAGCGCTTTGGCGTCATCACCGGCATGATTGAAACTGCGGAAAATCTCGCCAAGGATTACGGCATCAGCCGCGAGGCTTGCGACGAGTATGCCGTGCGCAGCCACCAGAATGCAGCCGCCGCGTGGAAGGACAGGAGGTTCGCCGAGCAACTCGTCCCCATCAAGGTTCCCCAGCGGCGCAAGGACCCGATCACCTTCGACCATGACGAGGGATATCGCGAGGATGCGACACTGGAATCGCTTGGCAAATTGCGCGCGATTGAAGGCAAGCAGAACCCCGATGCTGTGGTGACTGCGGGCAATGCTAGTCAGCAAAATGATGCAGCGGCTGCTTGTCTGGTTGTGGCGGAGGACAAGCTCGAAGAGCTGGGCCTTACCCCCATGCTCTATTTTGCTGGATGGGCGGCGGCGGGCTGTGACCCTTCGCGCATGGGCATTGGCCCAGTGCCAGCAGTCGAGCGGCTGTTCGAACGGCGCGGGGTTTCGTGGGACGATATTGATTTGGTCGAATTGAACGAAGCCTTCGCGCCGCAAGTGCTCGCCGTGCTCAAAGGATGGGGCTGGTCAGAGAACGATTCGCGCCGAGACATCCTGAACGTCAATGGCTCAGGCATATCGCTCGGTCATCCGATTGGCGCAACCGGCGGGCGCATTCTGGCGGATATGGCGCATGAAATGCACCGGCGCGATGCGCGTTTTGGGCTGGAGACGATGTGCATTGGCGGCGGGCAAGGGATCGCGGCTCTGTTTGAGAGAGCAGTGTAATGGCCGATTGGCAGGAATGGGTCGGGCGCGAGGAGAAAGCGCAGGACATCTTGACCGAAGCACGCGCAGCCAAATGGCTCGCTGCGTTTGATCTAACGGAACCTAGCCGTGTCCTTCCCCAAGGCATTCACTTTTGCCTCTGCAACCCTGAAGCGCCCTCGGCAAAGCTTGGTCCCGATGGCCACCCTTCGCGCGATATGAGCGCAGCGAGCTTTATGCCGCCCATCCCGGAAGACGCGATGCCGCGCCGGATGTGGGCCTCGTCCAAAATCCGCTTCACAGCGCCCATAGCCCGCGGCGCGGTGATCCAGCGCGACAGCCGGATTGCTTCGGTCACAGCCAAATCAGGGGGCAGCGGGGAGCTGGTGTTCGTCGATGTCGAGCACACGACCAAAGCGAACGGAACGCGCGCGGTTGAGGAGACGCAAACCATCGTCTACCGCGCGGCGGCGGGGCGCGATGCGCCTTTGTCACCCCCTCCGCTGGGCGAAGCGCGGTTTGATCCGAGTGAATGGGATGCACATCGCGCAATCACGCCCGATTCGCGCCTGCTCTTTCGCTATTCGGCGCTGACATTCAACACGCACCGCATCCATTACGATGCGCCCTATGCGCGCGATGTGGAGCGCTATCGCGGGCTGGTCGTGCATGGCCCGCTCACCGCTTCGCTGCTGCTGCAATTGGCAGCGAGCGAGCTGGGCGAGAATAGGCTGCGGAGTTTTGACTTTAGAGG
>CAZAIG010000013.1:0-26114 GCA_964485135.1 uncultured Porphyrobacter sp.
ATAGCCACGTTATGCATATCGTCAGCAATGTAATTGGCACGCTGTCGCCAGAGGTTGACGCGCTAGATGCCGTCTTTGCTGGCTTTCCCGCTGGCACAGTCAGCGGCGCGCCCAAAATTCGCGCCTGCGAAATCATCGCAGAACTGGAAAGTGAAGCGCGCGGCGCCTATGCTGGCGGGGTCGGCTATTTCGCGCCCGATGGTTCGGTCGATAGCTGCATTGTCTTGCGCACAGCCGTAGTCAAAGATGGCACTATGCATGTGCAAGCAGGAGCAGGGATCGTCGCCGATAGCGATCCAGATTATGAGCTCGATGAATGCAAGGCAAAAGCAGGCGCATTGATCGCAGCAGCAAGAGAAGCGGCGCGTGTCGCTAGTGACGTAGGGATTGGGCAATGAACATAAAGCGCTTTGGAAGCAGGATTGTGATCGCTGGCAGTTTGTTACTTGCCGCGTGTAATCAGCAACCAGCAGGCGAACCTGTGATGCGGACAGAGATTGGTTCTGGTACCGTCGAGGAGATCGGCCCCGCCCCCTCTCCCCAGCCCAATGATAGTTCCAAAGCGGAAAAGCTGGCCGCCAATTCTGCCTGTAAACCTGTGACCTTCGAAGGGGCGGCGATGACCCATTGCACCGCTGATCCGACGCAGCACAGGATCGAAACCATCTATAAGGATAAGGACGGCACCGCCTTTCGTTCGCTGCGCAATTATGCCGATGCTATCGGCGCGGAGAGCAAAAATGTCCTCTTCGCAATGAATGGCGGCATGTTCGACAAAAGCGGTGAACCGCTGGGCTATTATGTCGAGAAGTCCAAACGCCTGGTCGAGCTTAACCGCGGCGATGGGACCGGTAATTTCCATATGAAGCCCAATGGCGTATTCTATGGCAGCGGCGGCACATGGCGCGCAACTAGCACCGAATGGTTCTTTAAAACTGTGCGCGACCGCCCGCAATTCGGCACTCAGTCGGGTCCGATGCTAGTGACGGGGAGCAATCTGCATCCCGAAATTGCCGAGAACGGCCCCTCACGCGCAATCCGCAACGGTGTGGGCGTCGATGCCGCTGGCAAAGCGCATTTCGTCATTTCTGAAGAGCCTGTGTCCTTCGGCAAGCTTGCGCGCTATTTCAAGGATGAGATTAAGGTGCAGAACGCGCTCTATCTTGATGGAACAGTGTCATCCCTGTGGGATCCAGCGGCCGACCGATTGGATGTCGGCGCGCCGATTGGCCCCATCATTGTTGTCACGAAACGCTAGACGAGCATCATGACTGCCGCGCCCGATATTCTTGTCATCGACAATTACGACAGCTTTACCTTCAACCTTGTCCATTATCTGATGGAATTGGGCGCGAAGGTTGAGGTTGTGCGCAATGATGCGTTGACTGCGCAAGAAGCTCTGGCGAGCGGTGCGTCGGGCTTTCTCATTTCGCCCGGACCTTGCACGCCTGATGAGGCGGGAATTAGCCTCGATCTGGTTGCTGCTTGTGCCGATGCGAGGAAGCCGCTTTTGGGCGTGTGTCTGGGCCACCAATCCATCGGCCAGCATTTCGGCGGCACGGTGACGCGCGGCGGGCTGATGCATGGAAAGACATCGCCCATCGCTCACGACAATAGCGGCGTATTTGCCAATGTGCCCTCCCCCTTTACCGCAACACGCTATCACAGTCTGGTGGTTGAAGATCAGCCGGAAGAATTGATCGTCAATGCAACCTCCGATGATGGCTTCACCATGGGTTTCCGCCATGCAGAATTGCCCATCCACGGGGTACAGTTTCATCCTGAAAGCATCGCTACCGAGCATGGTCATGCTTTGCTCGCTAACTTTATGAAAGTCTGCGGCCTAACCCCAGCCTCTATCCCCGTCTCAGAAAGCGCCGCCCAGTGACGACACTTCCTTTAGGTAAAGAGCCACTTTCGGAAATTGAGGCAGAGGAAGCGTTTGGCGCTATGCTCGACGGTGCTGCGAGCGAAGAGGCCATTGAACGCTTTCTGGTCGCTTTAGCGGATCGCGGCGAAACTGCTGAAGAAATTGCCGGTGCAGCGCGGGCTATGCGTGCGCGGTTAATCCCGATTAATGCGCCGGATGATGCGATTGATGTGTGCGGAACGGGCGGTGATGGACATCATACGTTGAATGTCTCCACCGCCGTCAGCCTAGTGGTCGCCGCTTGCGGTATTCCCGTCGCCAAACACGGCAATCGCGCGGCTTCCAGCAAAGCGGGAGCTGCTGATACTCTAGAAGCGCTCGGCCTGGATATGGATGCTGCGGGGCGCACGGCTGAAAAGACTTTGGCAGAGATTGGCATCTGCTTCCTCTTTGCCAAAAATCACCACCCCGCAATGGGCCGGATCATGCCGATCAGGCAGCGAATAGGTAAGCGCACAATCTTCAATCTCATGGGGCCGCTTTCCAACCCCGCGCGCGTGACGAACCAGCTCATTGGGATCGCCCGTCCGGCCTATGTGCCGATCTACGCCGGAGCTTTAGCCAAACTGGGAACGGGCCGATCGCTCATCCTATCGGGTGATGAAGGGCTTGATGAGTTATCGCTGGCTGGCGGCAATGAAGTCGCGGATGTGCGCGGCAACAGCTTTGAAATGAAGCGCGTTACACCTCAAGACGCTGGCCTGCCGAATGCACCGGTTGAAGCAATTAAGGGCGATGATGCCGTCCATAATGCTGCTGCTCTCAAAGCTCTGCTCACCGGAACGCCCGGCCCTTACCGTGATGCTGTATTGTTCAACGCAGCAGGGTCGCTCATGGTCGCTGGCAAAGGCTCAGATTGGCTGGACCGCGTCGCTATTGCGGCCGAAGCCATCGACAGTGGCCGCGCGCATGATCTGCTTACCCGCTGGATTGAAATGGCGGTTTGAATGAACAAGCTCGACGAAATTTGCGCGACCAAACGCGATGAAGTGGCCGCACGCAAAGGGGCGGTGTCGATCATCGATATGGAGCTGCAGGCAGAGGCGTCTGGCCCCGTTCGCGGATTTGAAAAAGCGCTTCGCAAAAAGGCGGAAAGCGGCTTTGCACTCATCGCCGAAATCAAAAAGGCCTCTCCTTCCAAAGGACTAATCCGCGCCGATTTTCGCCCCGCTGATCACGCACGGGATTACGAAACGGGGGGCGCAGCGTGCTTGTCCATCCTTACCGATAACCACTATTTTCAAGGGTCAGAGGACTATCTGATCGCTGCCAGAGCGGCATGCTCGCTCCCCGTTCTCCGCAAGGATTTTATGGTCGATCCATGGCAAGTGACGGAGGCGCGGGCGATAGGCGCGGACGCGATATTGATCATTGTCGCAGCATTAGAAGACAGCGCCATGCAAGAGATTGAGGCTGAAGCCATTCGCCACGGTATGGATGTGCTCGTCGAAGTGCATGATGAGGCTGAGATGGAACGCGCGCATGCCCTTAAATCGCGTCTCATCGGCGTAAACAATCGCGATCTAAAAACCTTCACTACCTCGCTTTCTAATACGCAGCGGCTCGCTCCGCTTGCGCCAGCAGGAGCGCTGCTTGTGGGCGAAAGCGGCATCGCGGACCACGCGGATTGCACGCTTCTCGCCGAGTCAGGCGTTCGCACATTTCTGGTCGGGGAAAGCCTGATGCGCGCCGAGGATATTGCGGCAGCTACCAAGGCCCTTATCGAAGGTTAGCCCCGGCGCTGGTAGACTGGCAAATTTGCAGACTGTCCTACGTCCGCTTTGCATGCCATAACGCCCGCCATGGCACAGCTACGTATGCAAAAAAATCGCCAGCTTACAACGGTTTTGGGGCCCAAAGCCCTTTTCTTCTTTAGACAGTGTCCCAACTGTCCCCAACATCCGCCCGCACCCCACGCGCAAAGCATTGCGAGAACCTCATGAGTAAGTCCCTCACCCATATCGATGCGGATGGTGAAGCGCGCATGGTTGACGTTGGAACCAAGGCTGAGACGGCGCGGCTTGCTGTTGCGGGCGGTTTGATCAAAATGAGCGCCGACGCGCTCGCTGCGGTCAAAGCCGGCAATGCGCCCAAAGGTGATGTTCTGGGAACGGCCCGCATAGCCGGTATCATGGCGGCAAAGAAAACCGGCGATCTTATCCCTATGTGCCACCCGCTTAGCCTTGATGCAGTGAACTTGGATTTCGCATTTGAGCAGACCGGTGTTCGCGTCACAGCAACCGCCTCGCTTACGGGCAAGACGGGCGTTGAGATGGAGGCAATTGTCGCGGCGACCACGGCATTGGTGACGATCTACGACATGGCTAAAGCGCTGGACAAAGGCATGGTGATTGGCGAGGTCAAATTGCTCGAAAAACGCGGCGGCAAATCGGGCCATTGGGTTGCAGAAGGACACGCGCCGGTTTGAAGCCCGCTCTCTCCCTTGAAGAAGCGCAGGAACGCGTTCTATCGCTCGCCTTGCCAGTTGAGAGTGAGGAGGTACCGATCGCTCAAGCTTTGGGCCGCTATCTGACCGCAGAATTGCGCAGCAAGCGGACCCAGCCCAGCGCTGACCTTTCTGCCATGGATGGTTATGCGATCGGACCGGAACGGCCGTCAGATGATATTTGGTCTTTGGTGGGCGAAAGCCGCGCGGGGGGACCATGGGACGGCGCGCTTGGTGCAGGCGAAACGGTGCGTATTTCCACCGGCGCGCATCTGCCGAAAGGCGCAGACCGCGTGCTGATACAAGAGAACGTCAACGCCGATGGTGCTTCTATTGCGCTCACCAGCGACTATCCCGGCCCCCTTCGCCATGTCCGCGAGCGCGGGTTTGACTTCGCTGAAGGTGATCCTCTGATCGCTGCGGGCACGATGATAAATGCTGCTCACATCGCGCTTGCCGCTAGCGCAGGGTATAGCGCCCTGCCCGTCGCACGCGCGCCGATAGTCGCAGTACTTGATAGTGGGGATGAGCTGGTCGCTGACCCTGCCTCGGCCAAGGAACATGAGCTGCCCGCCAGCAACGGCGTGATGCTCACCGCCATGGCTGAGCCGCTCGGCTGCACGGTAAAGCGGCTTGGCCCTGTAGGCGATGATGCGGAAGCTTTGGCGAAGGCTTTGGATCGCACAGAAGACGCCGACATTCTTATAACGACTGGCGGAGCGTCCGTGGGCGACCACGATTTAATGCAGCCCGCACTCAAAGCCTGGGGTGCACAGCTCGACTTTTGGCGCGTCGCGATGAAACCGGGTAAACCGATTATGGTGGCAACGCGCCAATCACGCAGCGGACGGCGGCAGGTTATCTTCGGCTTGCCAGGAAACCCTGTTTCCGCCTTTGTCACGGCGTTTCTGTTTGCCTTGCCCCTGATCCGCGCCAGCATGGGAGCAAAAGGGCCTGCGCCCACCCCAATCACACTGAAAGCCGGATCCGATTTGCCCGCCATTGGCGTGCGGCGTGAGTTCACACGGGGCTTTTGGGATGGGAGCAGCGTAACGCCCGTCGGTAGCCAAGATTCCAGCGCTCTTGCCGCACTCGCCTCTGCCAATTGCCTGATCGACCGACCAGCGCAGTCGTCCGAACTAAAGGCTGGACAGAACGTGACTGCCTATATGTTTGGCAATATCGCCCTGGCTTGACTTAAGGGCTGAAGTTGCCTACTTGTTCCGCATCCGTTCACCTTTAGGTGCACGTAACTGGGCGGAAAAAGGAGACCTTCGCCATGCTGACAGCAAAGCAGCACGAATTGATACAGTTCATCCAACAGCGGCTGGAAGAAACGGGTATCTCACCCAGCTTTGAAGAGATGAAGGAAGCGCTTGATTTGAAAAGCAAGTCAGGCGTTCACCGGCTGATTTCTGCACTGGAAGAGCGCGGATTTATCCGACGCCTGCCCAATCGGGCGCGGGCATTAGAAGTGATCAAACAGCCTGAGGATGCAACACCCGGGGCTCGTACACCAGCTGCAGCAAATGCAGACAATGTTGTGCCGCTCAAGAAATCGGCAGCGACTTCACCTGAGCCAGCGAATGATGTGATCGATATTCCGCTGCATGGCCGCATTGCGGCAGGCGCACCAATCGAAGCGTTGGAAGGGCACAATAGCCTGCCCGTCCCGGCTGCTTTGCTTGGCCCGGGCGAACATTATGCGCTGGAAGTGTCCGGCGATTCGATGGTTGAAGCCGGTATTTTCGACGGTGACTTTGCTCTGATTAAACGCACCGATAGCGCCCGCAGCGGAGAGATCGTGGTGGCGCTTGTCCGCAATGAAGAAGCCACTTTGAAATATTTGGCGAAAGAAGATGGCATGGTTCGGCTTGACCCCGCCAATTCCGCTTATGAACCGCAGGTCTATAATCCGGGTGAAGTCGTTGTTCAGGGTAAGCTGGCCGGACTGTTGCGGCGCTATCACTGATTGAGCTGGTCCCGCAGGCTTTATTCGGCGCCGCGCCACCAGCCATGCTCGCCCTGACCGCTGGCAACCGTGGTGATGCGCTCATCAGATAGCGTGATCGCTAAGCCGCCAGTCTTGGTTAGGAGATTGCGGTCTGCCTTGAGCCAGCGCGGATTGCATGATGACGGCAGCCAGCGGTCCGCGATGACAATGTCTGCGCGTTCACAAGCAGCGGCCAAAGCGCGTTCTTCGACCAAATCGCGGTTGCGCGCCATAAGAAGCGACCAATCGCGCCCGCCGCGCTCGATAGTCAGGACGCAAAACTCTGTTGAGCACTCTGCGCCTTCCCACTCGGCAATGGGGGTCGGCTCGCTCTTAACACTGGCGAGCTCCAGCAGATTGTCCCTTGTGTAGGAAGAACGGCTATCGCGCAGGCTAAGCAACCGCCTCTCATCGGTGTGCTCATCCGTCATTGTGATACCCACATTGCGTCCATCATTGGAGATGAGCACATCGGGAATCGGCGTTGCCATCAGCATCACAGTCGCAGTGGCGGCAGGGACAAAGCCAAGCAGGCGGTAGCGCCCTTTCCACAAGGCAAGCCATAAGGATCCGGCGATAAACAGAGCAAAGTTAAGCCAGCTCATCTGCGGCATCAGATTAACAGCGCCAGGCTGCGCAGAAGTCGTATGCGCGATCCAAATGAGCAGCTCAAGCGACTGGCCCGCCACCCACCAGAACGGCGCGCCAAGCCCGATGAGATCGAACAACAGCGCGGCAGCGATCATTGGCATGGAGATGAATGTGACGAGCGGGATCGCGACAACATTGGCAAGCGCGCCGTACACACCTGCTCTATGGAAATGGAACAGCACAATCGGCATCAGCGCGATCTCAATCACAAAGCCAGTGACGAGCAGCATGAATGCACGCCGCCCGACATGCGCGAACCAGCTTTCATCGCGCGGTGCCAGAAACGCTTGCACGGGTCCGCAATTGTGCAATGCAACGATGGATATGACAGCGGCAAAGCTCATCTGAAAGCTCGGCCCGATCAGCGATTCCGGCCAGAATAGCATCACGAAGAAGGCCGCCACTGCGATCATACGCAATGACAATGCATCGCGGCCCATAGCAAGCGCAATCAGTACCAGTAAAGCCGCTACGCAGCTGCGCACCGTTGGCACTTCTGCACCGGTAAGCAAAGTGTAGCCGATCCCCGCCAGTGCGCCGATCCCCGCTGCCAAGACCGGCAAACGAACCCGCAAGACCAAGGGCGGGAAAAGCGCGAGCAGCCGAATCGCGATCAAATAGCCCGCCGCGATAACCGCGCTTACGTGCAGCCCGCTGATCGAAAGCAGATGGGTAAGACCGCTATCGCGCATCGCCTCTTCATCCGCCTCGCTAATCCCGCCTCTATCTCCGCTGGCAAAGGCCGCAGCGATTGATCCCGGCGATCCGCTCAATTCTCCGCGCACATGGCCCGAAAGAAAGCGCTGGATCGCAGGCAGGCCGCGGCTAGACGTAGAGGCTTTGACCACTTCGATATCGCCAATGACACTGCCGGTTGCAGCGTAGCCTTTGAACCAAGCCGCGCGGGCAAAGTCATAGCCACCGGGAAGCATTGGCGGCGCAGGCGGCATTAATCGCACCCGCATATTGAGCACAGCGCCCTCTGCCATGCCATTCCCAATCATATCGAGCGGCACATTGACTCGGATTTTGCGCGCCGAGCCGGTGCTGGCATCACGCACCGCCATAACAAGGCGGACACGGTCACGCGCTGGCTGATCCTCGCGTTCGAGCACGTGACCTTGAACCTGCTCGACCACTGGGCGCTCAATCGCGCTCGCGCCGACAATTTCGCTGCGGATCCAGATGGTCGTAACACCCATGGCGTAAATTAGGCCAAGCGCGATCAAAGCGGCGCGCAAATGGGGCTGCTCCTTAGCAGGATCGGCGTCGCCATTCTGCAGCAACGCCGCGGCAGCCAAAGCGATCATCAAGCCCGCACCAATCGCCACTGACCACTGCCAAGGCGACTTCAGCGCAAACCAGCTGACAATCCCCAAACCGAACATCACCGTCAGCCACGGCGCGCGGTCAAAACCGGCACCTGCTAAGAAACGCTCGACAAAGCCTGTGATGCTGGACAATTTGGGCAAGCTGCGCCAATGGCGCGGCCTGGGCACCGGTCCTTCCTCAGGACCACCATCGATGGGTACTAAGGGCGTTTCGCTGATCGCCATTTATTCATGCCACATTTAGAAGGATTAACACAATCAATGGCAAGTAAAAGTGACAAATCGGTAGTAACGCGGTTTGCTCCTTCCCCAACAGGCTTTCTCCATTTAGGCGGCGCGCGCACAGCATTATTCAACTGGCTTTATGCTCGGCATCATGGCGGCAAAGCGTTGCTGCGGGTCGAAGATACGGACAAAAAGCGCTCTACCCAAGAAGCCATCGACGCGATTTTGGGCGGCCTCGATTGGCTTGGTCTCGACTATGATGAGGCGCCAACGTACCAATCCAAGCAATCCGCCCGCCACACTGAGATTGCGCATAAGCTGCTCGAGGCGGGCCATGCGTATAAGTGTTTTGCCACGCCAGAAGAGCTTCAAGCGATGCGCGATGAGCAGCGCGCCAAAAAACTGCCGCTGCGATACGATGGACGCTGGCGCGACCGTGACCCGTCTGAAGCTCCCGAGGATGCAAGCTACACAGTTCGCCTCAAAACACCGCAAACCGGCGAAGCGACCATCCACGATGAAGTGCAAGGCGCGGTCTCGGTTCGCAATGAAGAGATCGACGATTACATCATCCTGCGCGCCGATGGCTCGCCAACCTATATGCTGGCGGTGGTGGTCGACGATCACGATATGGGCGTGACGCACATCATTCGCGGCGATGATCACCTCAACAATGCCTTTCGCCAATTGCCGATCTACCGCGCGATGGATGCAATTGAAGGCGATTGGCCCGATCCAACCTATGCCCACGTTCCACTGATCCACGGGGCAGATGGAGCCAAACTCTCGAAACGCCACGGCGCTGTTGGGGTTGAGGCTTACCGGGATGAACTCGGCATATTGCCCGATGCGATGTTCAACTATCTGCTGCGGCTTGGCTGGGCATCGGGTGATTTGGAAGAGATCAGCCGGCCGCAAGCAGTGGAGCTATTTGGCTTGGACGGTGTGGGCAAAAGCCCGTCCCGCTTTGATCTGAAGAAGCTTGAAAATTTGAACGGCCATTACATCCGCGAGACTGATGATGCTATGCTGGCGGAACTGACTGCACCGATTATCGGCGAGCACGCGGATTTGGCCACGCTTACCAAAGCGATGCCAGTGCTCAAAACCCGTGCCAAAAACCTGAATGAGTTGGCCGAGGGCGCTGGATGGCTGTTTGCCAAAACCCCGCTTGCAATGACCGAAAAGGCAGCAAAATTCCTCGATGCAGATGGAAAAGAGCGCCTCGCGCTAATTTCCAAGCATTTACAGGCGGAAAAAGACTGGACATTCGAAGCTCTCGAAGCCACTACAAAATCAATCGCTGAAGCTCATGAATTGGGCTTTGGCAAGCTAGCGCAGCCCTTGCGCGCAGCCCTTACCGGAACGACGAATTCGCCCGGTATCTTCGATGTTCTGGTCCTACTTGGACGGGAAGAGGCTCTCGCGCGCATCAACGCGCAAGCAGCACGAACCGACTAAGGTTGTTGGGGACGGCCAGACGTTATGATGGGTAATGCGTTTGGGTCTTGGAACTTTTGAGGAGATAAAGTGTGGCTGACAAACATGCAAAGCTGGAACTGGGTGGGCAGAGTTTTGACTTTCCCGTTCTTGAAGGCACGACCGGCCCTGACGTCGTAGATATTCGTAAGCTGTATGGCCAAACAGGGGCATTCACCTTTGACCCTGGCTATAAGTCGACCGCCAGCTGCGAAAGCGCGCTAACTTATATCGATGGCAACGAAGGCGTCTTGCTGCACCGCGGCTATCCGATCGGTCAACTGGCAGAGCATTCTAGCTTCATGGAAGTCGCCTACCTGCTGCTTAACGGCGAATTGCCGAACGGCGAAGATCTAGATGACTTCAACAATACGATCACGCGGCACACAATGCTGCATGAGCAACTGATTTCTTTCTACAAAGGGTTTCGCCGCGATGCCCACCCGATGGCGATCATGTGCGGCGTTGTTGGAGCTTTGTCAGCTTTCTATCACGATAGCACCGACATTTCTGATCCTGAGCACCGCAAGATCAGCTCGCACCGTTTGATTGCAAAGATGCCAACCATTGCAGCAATGGCATATAAATTCGCAATTGGTCAGCCCTTCCTCTACCCCGACAATTCGCTGAGCTACACCGGCAATTTCCTGCGCATGACTTTCGGTGTACCGGCAGAAGAATATGAAGTGATCCCTGCGGTGGAAAAAGCCATGGACCGCATTTTCATCCTTCACGCTGATCACGAACAAAACGCATCAACATCGACGGTCCGCCTCGCTGGCTCTTCGGGTGCAAATCCGTTCGCGTGCATGGCGGCGGGTATCGCATGCCTCTGGGGCCCTGCTCATGGCGGTGCAAACGAAGCAGCGCTCAACATGCTGCAGGAAATCGGAACGCCGGACCAGATTCCGCACTATATCGAGCGCGCGAAAGACAAAAACGATCCGTTCCGCCTGATGGGCTTTGGCCACCGCGTGTACAAGAATTACGATCCGCGTGCGACGGTGATGCAGAAGACTGTGCGCGAAGTGTTCGATGCGCTTAAGGTCAAAGACCCCGTGTTTGAAACCGCGCTGCAACTCGAAGAAATGGCGCTGAACGACGACTATTTCAAAGAGAAAAAGCTGTTCCCTAACGTCGACTTCTACTCTGGCATCATCCTGTCGGCCATCGGATTCCCGACGACCATGTTCACCGCTCTGTTCGCGCTCGCCCGCACCGTTGGCTGGGTCGCGCAGTGGAACGAAATGATCTCTGACCCAGCGCAAGTCATTGGCCGTCCGCGCCAGCTCTACACCGGCCCGACACAGCGCGACTACGTCCCAGTCGACAAGCGCTAAAGCAAAATTTCACAAAGGCGGTGTGATCGGGAGATCTCGCCGCCTTTTCGTGCGCTGCGCGCTCTTGAGATTAAGCTTTCGGCAGGCTTAGTGTAAATTTAGCGCCCTCGCCCGGCGCGCTTTCCACGCTCAACGCGCCGTCCATCGCATTGGCCAACCGACTTGAGATATAGAGACCAAGTCCTGATCCACCATCACCTTCGCGGCCGAGCCGTTCAAATTTTTTGAATATGCTTAGCTGCTGTTCCTCATTGAGCCCCGGACCCTCATCAGAAACGCTGATGGTGACCTGATCCCCATCTGAAACAGTGATCTCCACTGTGCTGCCTTCGGGCGAGTAATTGATAGCATTGGCAATCAGATTGATCAGGATTTGAAGCACGCGTCGAGACTCGCCCTTGGCGATGGCCTTGTGCTTGCCGTCAGGTGATATGACGGTGATGGACTTTGCCACCGACTTCACACCCAAGATACCCGCTGCACGCTCTGCTACATCCACCAAATCAACTTCATCAGCAGCTGTTGCAAATCCCTCGGCTTCGACCATTTCCAGATCCGCAAGATCATCGAGCAAAGCGAGCAAATGGCTGCCAGCTGATGCAATGTCGCTGGCATAGTCCGTATATTCTTGACGCAATGGCCCGGCAAGGCGCGACCGAATGGTCTCAGCATTGCCGATGATCTGCGAAATCGGTTGGCGCAATACGCGTGTTAGAGTCTTGCCAAGTGCGAGATAGTTTTCCTTGCCATTCAGTGTTTCGGCGTTCGTAGTGAGCCAAGGCTGTTCCGAAACAAGCAAGAGTTCAAAACCGTATGGCACTTCGCTTGGCAATCCCAATGGCATCAGTCGCACACGCCAATCACGCTCAGAACCCGCCACACGCGCGCGCGCGCCATCAACCAATCGCCAATGGAGAGGCTGACGGTAATCATCTTCGATTATTTCGATGAAATCCGACCAAGGCCTACGTGGTTTTTCCATCATCGCCGCCAAACATTCGGCAAGATCAGGTGCTTTTGCTTCGACAGTTAGGGCGCAAAGATCTCTATCCAGCTTGGCATTGAGATCAGCAAGCATGCGGTCGATATTATCCATCCGGTTAGACAAAACCTGCTCATCCTCACCCAGATGCTCATCCTGCCGCCAGTTTTCGACCATCACCTCGCAGCCGCCATCATTCGCGCGCAACGGACTGATTCGAACAAAGCCAGAGATATTATCTTCACCATCAAAGGCATGAAATTCACGTGCGAGGCGAAGGTTTTTTCGGCGCGACTGCCGAACCAACTCCAGCAATTCAGGAACCGCAATCATACCCGGCAATTCCCCGCCACAGCGCAATTGCAACTGGGCAAGCGGCTCATCCGCTTCGATGAGCTGATCGGCCGCATCAGTCAGCCCACGAACGGCTGCATAATTGTGCCCGCTTGCCCTCATGCTTCGCCTTTAGCGCTCAATGGCGACGCGTTGAGGATGTCCGTTGCCTGCTTCGCATCCCACTCATCAAAATCCGCCGGCAGAACAATATTGCGACCAAGGAAAGCAAACTGGTGTAGAATCGCCTCAGACGACCTGCCAGATGCTTTCAAGGCCAACGCCAAGCGCAATGATTGCTGCGTCTGGCACGATAGAATGACCAATTCGCGCGGCTGGCCCGCTTCTTTAGCGGTCGCACTAGCGAAGATCGCCAATCCAGCGGTTTCGATCTCAGCAAGGACTTGGGAACTGGCTCCAATCGCGCTGAGCATTCGGTTAAGCAAGCCAAGCCGGGTGCTGCCCTCATCATAACGGGCCCGCAATTCCGCCTCTGCGTCAGCTAAGTCGACAGAAACCGCAGAGATTTTATTGCTAGAGGCCCAGACTTTCCATGCTGTAACAGCGGCATCAAACAACTCACTTGGGAGCTCGTACAGCGCTGCCGTGCCGCGATTGTGACCCTCAGAAAACCGCGCTTGGGAAGCCATAAAGGCCATAGCAAGTTCTGCTATGGCAGCCTCTTTCGAACCGATCAGCTCTTGAACTAAAGCAGGCAGCGATGGCTCTATTCCGTAATTCTCGCTCAACGATTGCGTGATCGCGCCCTCGACACCCAAGGCATAGCAATGGCTGACTAAGTTACCATTCTTAGCCAGTTCAGAGGCAAGAGCATCGCAGCTCTCTGCATTAGTAGAAGTCGGAAACGCCATGGCGATCCCTGCAACCAGGCCGCGCATGCGGGCCACTACTTCGTCGCTGACAAGCGGTTCACCCGGATGGGCCAACACATGGGACAGGACTGGCACCACGCTGGCCAGAGCGCGGTCATCGCTGATTAGCTCTTCACGCAAACCGTCAAGTATGCCCGCACCGCTCACAGTATTTGAACTCTTGCCTGTCATGTGTTCTTCCATAGCTAACTATGGTTAAGCCTGTCTTAGCCGATCTCGGTGTCCGTAGAACAAGATAAAGAGCAGCGCGGCAAGACAAAGCACGGCCAGAGTTTCCAGCAAATATCCGCCGACAATGGCAATAAAGAGGAGCACGGCTAGCAACATTCTGTCCTCCCAAAACTGCTGCCAGCCCATACACCCGTCACGCTCAGCCGCCCCTGCTGCAATGTGCATCAAGCCCACAGAGAGCGGCGCAAACACCATCGATATTCCCGGTTGCTTTAGGCCGATTGTGACAAGAAGAGAAACAACTATCATTGCATCGAGTAAGGCACTGATATCTATTCGTTTACCTCGTTTTTTGTGCATCAAATTCAAGTCATCTTCGATATTTTGAAAGCTTGAATATAGCGCCGCTGCGAATGCAGCTACGATCAGTGAGATTCCCGTACCAATAGGCAGCGAAATGACTGCAAAGCAAGCCGCGGCAAAACCCAGCAAGCCAGTTGCAGATGCGGTATACAGCGAACCGCTGCCCAAGGCACGCGGCATCATTGAAACACTGAGCATTTGAGCGAGTTTACCTCCCGGCCCTGCCCAACTGCGCTCACCATCGGCGCTGCCAAAAAGACGCGCTTCACGCAGGGCCACATCTTGCGATGAACCAGGGCGAAGAACTGTGCCAGCGGCAAGATGATCATTGCCCAAAGCGACAATCGGAACGCGCGCTTGCAACGCCAGCCTTAGCAACAAGCCCGCCGGGTCGCTGTCGGCTGGCAGATCAGCAAGCTTAGAAGCGATATCCGCACGCGCGATCAGCAACCCCGCCCATGCCCATTGTGCATCGATCCGTTCAAAACCAAGAGCCATACTCCCCTCTGCTGGCACGCTCAAAATCCCGCGTTCTTTTACCATTTCTGCAGAAATTGCTGCGCGATCGATTAGAACCCCATCCTCAATGACGATCAGTTCATGGTCAGCCGAAACGAGTGTTGTGAGCGCTAAATGAGTGGCGACCAGGTGAAAGTCCAAGCCGCGCTTCTCTGCTGCATGTTGGAGGGCAAGAAGTTTGGGTTCCCGTGCATCCGCAGCTTTTGAGATTATGCAGACGATGCGCTCCGCACCCAATTCGATCGCCAACTCGCATTGCGCGCTCAACACTGTACCGCCGAGAAAAGGCAAAAGCGCTGCATACTCGCCTGATTCGGTTAGCTTCACTGCTGAAAGAAGCGCGATGCGCAAAAGCTGAAAACCCTAAATTATTTAAGGCCCTGTTTATGCTTTTAAGTGAGCACCTGCCAAGTGGCGCGGTGCGAAATTGCGTTAGCTGACCACAAATTCTTCCAGGAAGCGTTCAATTTTGCGTACGATAGCGGGGTCACCCGGCGCGCTATCAAGTGCTTCGTCAGCCAGTTTCAGCAATTCCTCGGCGTTAAAGCTTGCAGCAAGACCTCTCAGCCGCATTGCAGCCACGTTCCAATTGCCGTCGCAGCGTGCCCGTTTCAACAGATCCATCTGCTTTTGGGCGCTTTGAGAAAACGCCACGCGCAGCTCGGCAATCAGAGCAGGATCTTCGCCTGCTGCCGCTGCTAAAGTCGCGTCAAGAGCTCCACTTTCATATGCCATCAAGGGGTTTTATGCGCTCTAAGGTTAAAGCGGGGTTTATACTTGTGGACAACCTGTCTATAAAACCCGCATGACTGGGGGATCTCATATTCGGGCCGTGGGCCAAGACGCCGCGCAAGACGCGCAAAACGCATCGCCTTCAGAGCTGGAGGCTGAGCCTCTTACGCTGGAAGATGCATGGGTTCAGGAGCCCGAAGATGGCGCAGAGGAAGACGAGTTCTTTCAACAAACGCCAGACAGAAGCTGGATTTTGCCAGCAGCGGCCATTCTCGCGGTTGTCGTTTGGACATCGCTGTTTGTGTGGTCAAACATTGATGCAATAGTTGCTGGCGCCCCTCTTCAGCAATGGGTCTCTTGGGTGAGCGCATGGTCGCTTCCTGTCTTGCTCATTTGCACTTTGTGGTTGCTGGGAATGCGCAATTCTAAACGCGAAGCAGCCCGCTTTTCAGATACCGCCAGCCAATTGGGCCGCGAAACCGCCGATCTTGAGGCGAAACTGGGCAAGATCAACCGTGAGTTGAGCCTAGCTCGTGAGTTTCTAGGCACCCAAACGCGCGAATTGGAGTATTTTGGCCGCAGTGCAACGGAGAATTTGTCTGCCAATGCCGAAACGCTCGAAAACCTCATCGCGACCAATGAAGATAAGGTTCAGGCTATCGCCTCTGTCAGCGATACGGCACTCAGCAATATGGAAAAACTCCGCGATGATTTGCCGGTAGTGACCAATTCTGCGCGCGATGCCTCCAATCAGATTGGCAATGCGGGCAAGACGGCTGAGGAACAACTGCAGTCATTGATCGGCGGCTTCGAACGGCTAAATGACTTTGGCTCAGCCAGCGACCAGCAAGTCAGCACAATTTCGAAAAAGATTGCACAAGCGCTGGCGGGATTTGAAGCGCAGATCGGTAAGCTCGATAAGATATCAGAGGCCCGTTTCGAAGGGCTCAAGGCGAAAAGTAAAGCCTATCGCAATGAACTCAACACCCGCGAAACGGATGCGCTAGCGGCGATGCGCCGCCGCGCAGAAGATGTGAAAGCGCATTCTGATGAGCTCTTGGCGGCATTCATAGAGGAAGAGCAAAAGTCACTCGGAATGCTAAAAGACCGCATGAGCACGCTCAAAAGCGAAAGCGAGCAAGTAGGCGATCAATTGGTAACCGCCCATGCGCAAGGCATCGACACTATTCGGCAATCTAAAGAGCGCGTGCTTGGCGAACTGTCAGATTTAGCTGGGACCCTTTACACGTTGGACGAAAAGGCAGCGGCATCTGCGAAGAGCCGAATGGAAGCCTTGTTCAAAGAGGCGACACGCTTCGATGAAATTCTTATCGCCCGGAATGCGGCATTCGATGAGACAATTGCTGATCGTCAGAAACACTTCGATGCACGTGAAAACGAGGCGACCGCAGCCTTGAACGAGCGGCTTGACGCAATGGATGACGCAATGAACAAGCGCGCAGAAGAGCAAATCGCGCACTCCAAAAACATCGCCAAGCAAGGCGAGGCAATCGCCAACCAAATGTTTGACTTCAACAGCTTGATTGAGGGAGCGAGCCAACTTTCGGAGAACACCAAGGAGAAGTTTGCGGCAAGCCTGTCTGATTTAACCGAACAGATCGCTGTGAATGAGGCGAAGCTCAATGCAACCAGAGCGTCTTTGCAGGAGTTGACCGAGGACGGCATTAGGCTGTTAGAAATCATTCAATCGGGCACTCAGAACACTCGCGAAGAGCTGCCTCAAGCAATTGAAGAAGCCGCAGGAAAACTGAGCGAAGTCGAAGCCCGCGCAAGCGAGCTAAACGCGCTTATGCAATCGTCCACCACGCTCGGCGGATCACTATCCGATTCGGTGACATCATCAGCTGAGAGCGTGTCGCAAGTCGACGCTGCTATCGACGCTGCCAATGCCAAAATCGCGCAGAAAAATGATGACAATCTTGCGCAGCTTCGCGGTTTGCAGGGCGCCGTTGAAGAGCTGGGTGAAACCAGTGAAGCGCTCGCTGAAAAGACCGAAACGCAGCTCAACGGCGCTATCGAACGATTGGAAAAGGCAACGAAGTCAGCGTTTGCGACGCTTGAGAAGAACCTCGATGAAAGTTTGAAAGGATCGACCGGAAACTTCAGCGAGAAGGCGGTGAAAGCGCTTGAGGAGTCGATTCAGAGCCACAGCGAAGAAGCGATCAACCGCTTGCAAGTCGCAGCAAATGAGGCCGCAGTGAGCGGGCGTGAGACCGCTGTGCAATTGCGCGATCAACTGTCCAAGGTTAACGATCTCGCCGGTAATCTGGAGCAACGCGTTTCGCGTGCGCGCGCTCAGGCCGAAGAAAAAGTAGACAATGATTTTGCGCGCCGCATGGCATTGATCACTGAAAGCCTCAACTCGCATGCTGTCGATATTTCCAAAGCTCTTTCAAACGACGTGACCGACACAGCATGGGCCGCTTATTTGAAAGGCGACCGCGGGATCTTCACGCGCCGGGCCGTAAAGCTTGTCGACAATACTGAGGCACGCGAGCTAAGCGAACTTTATCAAAGCGATGAAGTCTTCCGCGAACATGTCAGCCGCTTCATCCATGATTTTGAAGGAATGCTGCGTTCGGTCCTATCCACACGCGATGGCAATGCGCTGGGCGTAACCGTATTGGGATCGGATATGGGCAAGCTTTACGTTGCGCTCGCTCAAGCCATTGATCGGCTGCGCAATTAAAGCGCCCCGCTAAGCAATCAGTGCTATTCTGAACCGAACAGACCGGCGAGAAAATTGACATCGTCGACTTGGATCCAGCCATTTTCCCAATTGAGAACGTAAAGCGCCGTGAGGAATGCGGCCACAATCGTGGCTCTGATCACCAAAGCTTTGGGGCGGAAATTGGCAGGTGCGCTGTCGGCTTGTCCGGGGACTTTGGGAACGCCCGCTTCGTCATGGGTTTTGATACCAAAAGGCAGCATGACAAAGGCTGTCATCACCCAAACAAGCACATAGATCGCCAAAATCGATGTCCAAACCATCAGCCCTCATCCGCAAGCATAATGACCCGCACCTGTGGTTTCTTACCAGACCAACGGTTCGCAGCCCGCCTGGTAGCAAGCCGAGCGGCTTCGTGGATGGCGGCGCGATCTTTACTTCTACCCCCTTTGAGTTTCTGGATCGCATCGGTCACATCCTTGCAAGCCTCCAAGATAAACTCAGGCATGTCCTCATCCAGCGGTATGCCAAGGGCTTCGATTTTAGGTCGCAGTTTGTCATCGAGAACGACCATGACCATCCCTTCACGAGCGAGGCGGCGGCGCATCGCAATCGCCTCTCCATCAGCAGGCGAAATGATATCGCCATCAAGGATTAACCGGCCTGAACGCACCTCGGTGATCTTGCTCGCTTTTCCCGGAGCCAGATGAATAATCTCGCCATTCTGCTGCACGATGTTTTGCGGAATCCCGTTTGCCTTACCAAGCCGTCCCTGCTCCGCCATATGCCGCATCTCGCCATGAACGGGTACAAGTACCTCTGGCTTGATCCAACTGTAGAGCGCCTCAAGTTCAGGTCTGCCGGGATGGCCCGAGACATGGATCATCGCTTGCCTGTCAGTAACCATCGTAATCCCGCGCTCTGCCAAGCGGTTTTGGATCCGTCCAATCGATAGCTCATTGCCCGGGATTTGACGGCTGGAGAACAGCACAACATCACCAGCGCTTAGCTCAAGCGGATGGTTTTCATCCGCCACACGCGATAAAGCAGCGCGCGGCTCGCCCTGCCCGCCTGTCGCGACGATTAGCAATTCGCCGCGCGGCAATCTCATAGCCGTGTCAAAATCAACCGGTTTAGGAAAGTCGGTGAGGTAGCCATTTGCCTGCGACACTTCGATCATGCGGTCGAGCGACCGCCCAGCGACACAAATTTGCCTGCCCGTTTCGCGGGCCACATCGCCCAACGTTTGTAGCCGCGCAACATTGGAGGCAAAGGTTGTAACTAGCACGCGCTTGCCCGCATGTTTTGCCACTTCATCCATCAGCCCGCGATAAACGCCGCCCTCTGACCCGCTCGGGCTAGGATTAAAGACATTGGTTGAATCGCAAACCAGTGCCAGCACACCTTCATCACCGATAGCGCGCAACTCTTCTTCAGTGGTTGGTTGCCCAATAATCGGCTCTTCATCCAGCTTCCAATCGCCTGTGTGAAAAACCCGGCCATAGGGTGTGTCAATCAGGAGCGCATTGCCCTCCGCAATCGAATGAGCCAGCGGAACATAGGTGACACTGAACGGCCCCAGATCAATTGCGCCGTGATCATCTTCGATGATGTTCAGCTCCACCTCATCGGCGATGCCCGCCTCTTCCAGTTTGCGCAGTACCAGATCAGCCGTAAACGGCGTCGCATAGAGCGGTACGCCGAGCTCAGCGGCAAAATAGGGTACAGCGCCTATGTGATCTTCATGCGCGTGGGTTAGCACTATGCCGAGCAGATCATCGGCGCGGTCTTCGATAAACTCTAGATCAGCAAAAACCAGGTCAACGCCCGGATATTGGTCACCGGAAAACGTCATTCCTAAATCGACCATCAGCCATTTGCCGTCAGCCCCATAAAGATTGACGTTCATGCCAATCTCAGCAGAACCGCCAAGCGCTAGAAACAGCAGTTCGTTTTCGGGCGTGCAATCCTTCTTCATGCGCCGGCATTTCCTGCCGCACGCTCGGCAAGAATAGCAAGGCCATCAATCGTCAGATCGGCATCGACATGGTCAAAAATATCGGTCCGATTGTCGAAAAGGATCGCAAGTCCGCCAGTTGCTACGACCTTTGCAGGCCGGCCGATTTCTGCCCGCATCTTCTCAATCAGCCCCTCCATCATCGCAACATGCGCCCAAAAGATACCAATGAGCATCTGGTCTTCTGTATTGCGCCCGATAACGCTGTTATTCTCGGGCGCACGGATTGCAATGCGCGGCAATTTCGCTGTCTTGCCAACAAGCGCGTCAAGCGACAGATTGATCCCCGGAGCGATCACGCCGCCTTTGTACGTCCCATTGAAGTCAATTGCCTCAAGTTTGGTCGCTGTACCGAAATCAACAACGATCAGGTCACCGCCATATTTGTCATGCGCAGCAAGAATATTGAGCGCACGGTCCGCTCCCAAGGAACTGGGTTGATCGACATCAGCAGTAAACGGCCACGCCGCCGCGCCCTCCCCCGCCACCAAGGGCGTGATGCCGAAATATTTCTCGCTCAGAACGGTAAGATTGTGGTTCGCGCGTGGGACGACAGAGGCGAAGATGATCGCCTTGATATCCCCCCGGTTAACACCTTCGATTTCTAGCAGTTGGAGGAGCCACACCGCATATTCATCGCCAGTCCTGCGCGGGTCGGTTGCGATCCGCCAACGCGCCCTAATTTCACGCCCTTCAAACAGGGCGAAAACCACATTGGTGTTTCCAATATCAGCGGCTAGCAGCATGTTTCATTCCCCAATACAAAGGCTTCTTATGCGAGCACGATATCGCCAGCGTGAACGGTCTTTTTCGAACCATCGGGCAAGCATAATTGCAATGAACCATTAGCATCAAGTCCGTCAAACGTCCCAAGCATAGTCTCACCTGCGGGATCGTGCACGCTGATAGGTGTGCCAACCGGATGCGAGGCTGCAAGCCAGCGCCGAATTAGCGGTTCCAATCCAAAAGTACGCCAACGCTCGGCTTCCTGTTCGAAATTATGCGCAAGGCTCTTGGCGAAGTCCTTAACCTTAGGCGGAGCCGTCACATGCGCCAATGCCGTGGTTTGCCGGTCCGGTAATTCGGGCGAAATTCGAAGGTTTACACCAATCCCCACCACAACCGTATCCCCGCTGCGTTCAAGCAAAATGCCTGCAAGCTTCGCACCCCTTAGCAGTAGATCATTCGGCCATTTCAGCTGCAATGCTCCCGGCTCTGGCAGGAAAGGGATGACCGTCTCATATACAGCTATCGCGGCAACCAATGCCAAGGTATGAGCCGCCGGCTGTTCAGCGCTCGTGTGGACCGCGCTTGACCCCATAAAGTTTCCAAAGCCATCGAACCATGTTCGTCCCTGCCTACCGCGCCCGGCAGACTGGCGCTTTGCGATCAACCAATCGCCTTCAGATACGCGGTCGTTCGCGGCAAGACGCGCCAACAAATCAGCATTGGTTGAGCCTGTTTCCTCAAGAACCTCGATCACATGAATGCGCGCGGAGCTATGCGCCAGCGAACAGCACGGAGGCCGCTTTGCCCGCAAGGTCGCCCAGTGATGGTGTGAGCAAGAAACCGAGCGGCGATATGATCAATGTCGTCAGCACCAGAAGCACCCAATGCGACATTGGGCTTGTGCCCTTCACTTCATCAGCCGGATCGTCGAACATGATCACTTTGCATACTTTGAGGTAATAAAACGCGCCGATGACACTGGCAGCGATGCCGATTGCGGCAAGCGCTACGAGATCCGCTTGCACCGCGGCTTGGAAAACCACGAACTTGCCCCAGAAGCCGAACAATGGCGGAATACCTGCCAAGCTCAGCATGAGGAAAAACAGGCACCATGCGAGAAGCGGCTGTGTACGGCCAAGGCCCGCCATATCGCCTATGCTTTCAACCGGCGCGCCAGTATCGCTCTTCAACATCAATACCGCGACCCAGCTGCCAATGGACATGGCGACATAAATCCACAAATAGACCATCAAGCCGGAAAGCCCCTCAGGCGTCGCTGCAGCCAAGCCGATCAGGATAAAGCCGACATTGTTGATCGATGAATATGCGAGCAGGCGCTTGATATTGTCTTGCCCAATCGCGCCCAAAGCGCCGACCACGATCGAAGCGATCGCCATGAAGATCACAATTTGCCGCCACGCATCCACCTGTGCACCGAACACCTCGATTGCGACGCGCGCCGTCAGAGCAACCGCAGCAACCTTAGGCGCGGTGGCGAAGAAGGTTGTGACGGGCGTTGGTGCGCCCTCATACACATCCGGCGTCCACATGTGGAACGGCACAGCAGCGATCTTAAAGGCCAAACCGGCCAGTACAAAAATGACGCCGAAGAGCTGCCCAGTCGACATCTCACCAGACAATGCGGCTGCTAACCCTTCGTAATCCGTCGATCCGGTAAAACCATAAAGCAGGCTAATTCCGTAAAGCAGAATGCCCGATGCCAAACCGCCCAACACGAAGTACTTAAGGCCCGCCTCGGCTGACTTGCTATCATTGCGAAGGATAGATGCCAGCACGTAAGCGGCCAGCGAATTAAGCTCCAATCCAACATAGAGCGTCAGGAAGTCACCCGCAGAAACCATGATGCTCATGCCCAGTGCCGCGAATAGCACAAGCACGGAATACTCCGATCGCATCGCACGCAAATGGCCAAAGAAATTGGGAGCCACCATCAAACATGCAATGGCCGCAAGATAGATCATCGCTTTGGCAAAAGCAGCGAATACATCTGCACGCAGCAAGCCGCCAAAGGCTTCGCGATCCACGCCGGAAAGCCCATCATGCAAGGTTGGCACCAGCTGGAAACCGGCAGCGAACAAGGCTGCTGCTGCGATCACAGCTATCGGGCGCGAGATTTTGTCTCCGCCCCAAGCGCTTGCCAAAAGGAGGATAAGGCCCGCAGCGGTCAAAGTGAGTTCTGGCGCGATTAGCGCAAAGGATGCTGCATAATCCATTAGTGCGCTCCCTCGCCCAATTTTGCATGGTGGACAGCATTGGCTGATTGCTCTTTAGGCTCACCAACTTTCAACTTGCTGTCACCTTCGGGAGCTGCCCGCGCAAGCCGAGCATCCAATGCCGCAATATCGGCACGCATCGGCGCAAGGAAGCTTTCCGGATAAACACCCATCCACAAGACAGCTGCTGCAATCGGGGCAAGCATCGCCCATTCGCGCGGATTGAGATCAGCCATCGCGGCTGCATCCTCATTCTTCTGAATGCCAAAGGCGACGCGGCGATAGAGGTAGAGCATATAGGCCGCACCCAGAATGATGCCGGTTGTGCACACCAAAGTTACCAAGGTCGAAATCTTGTAGATGCCCGCCAGCGCCAAGAATTCGCCGACGAATCCGCTTGTCCCAGGAAGGCCAATGCTCGCCATAGTGAACAACAAGAAGAAGATCGCATATTTGGGCATGTTGATACTCAGCCCGCCGTAGCGGTCAATCTCACGCGTGTGCAGCCGGTCGTAAATCACTCCCACGCAAAGGAAGAGCGCGCCCGATACAAGGCCGTGGCTCAGCATAACGATCATAGCGCCTTCGAGCCCTTGAACGTTGAATGCAAACAATCCGACCGTCACAATCGCCATATGCGCAACCGACGAATAGGCAATTAGCTTCTTCATGTCTGATTGAACCAGAGCGACTAGCGATGTGTATATTACTGCGACCATAGAGAAGATGAAGATCAGCCAGGCAAACTGCGCTGATGCCTCTGGGAACATCGGTAGGCTGAACCGGATAAAGCCATAGCCGCCCATCTTCAGCAGTACGCCGGCAAGGATCACTGACCCTGCCGTGGGCGCCTGAACATGCGCATCGGGCAGCCAGGTGTGCACTGGCCACATTGGCATCTTAACCGCAAAACTGGCGAAGAATGCTAGCCACAGCCACGTCTGTACACCCGGATCGAAATCATATTGCATCAGCGCTGGAATGCTCGATGTCCCTGCCTCGTTCACCATCCAGAACATGGCAATCAGCATCAATACCGATCCAAAGAGCGTGTAGAGGAAGAATTTGTAGCTTGCGTAGATGCGGTTATCCCCGCCCCACACTCCGATGATCAGATACATCGGGATCAGGCCCGCTTCGAAGAAGATGTAGAACAGGAACAAGTCTTGCGCCGCAAACACGCCGATCATCAGCAATTCGACCAAGAGGAATGCGGCCATATATTCGCCAACGCGGGTCTTAATCCCATCCCAGCTTGCAAGGATGCAAATCGGCATTAGGAACACCGAGAGCATAATGAGCATCAGCGCGATGCCGTCGATCCCCAGTGCATATTCAAAGCCGGCAAATAGCGGCGCGGCCTCTGTAAATTGCCACTGCGGCCCGCCAATCTTGTAATTCGCCCAAAGCCAAATACCGAGCGCTAGATTGATAAGCGTAGCGACCAATGCGGTTTTACGCGCGGCCTGCGCTTGCAGAAAGAAACAGGCTATCGCCGCAATCAGCGGAACCAGCAGCATGACGGAAAGAATGGGGAACCCGCCCATTAGAACAGCACCCATGTTACAGCGGCGACCAGCCCAAGCAGCATGATCAGCGCATAGCTATACAAATACCCGGTCTGCACCTTTTTGGCGACCGCAGCACCGCGCTGGACCAGCCAAGCGGCACCATTGGGACCGAAGCGATCAATCGTACCGACATCTCCCCATTTCCAAAACTTCTGTCCGAACCAAAAGGCTGGCTTGACAAAAATCAGATTGTAGAGCTCGTCGAAATACCACTTGTTGAAGACGAAGCGGTGGACATAGCGGAACTGCTCAACGAATTTTGCGGGGAAGCCAGGATTGATGATGTAAGCATAGACCGCCGTCAGGAAGCCAAGCACCATCACGACAGTTGCTGTCAGCTTAACCCACAGCGGCACTGCGTGGAGCGCGTGGATCAGGCCTTCATTGAAGTAGATCGAGCCCCCCCAGAACGCCCCATTCACAGCCTCGGCAGAGCCGTCGATGAACGGATATTTGAAGACGAAGCCTGCAAAGATCGCGCCCACGGTCAACAATCCCAGCGGGATGAGCATGGTGAGCGGGCTTTCATGCGGATGATAGCCGCCGGTCGTGTCCTCACCCGCCTCTTCCGGTGTTTTGTGAACGCTGTGCTGGATATGCTCGCTCTCGATCCAGCGCGGCTTGCCCCAGAAGGTGAGGAACATGAGCCGCCATGAGTAGAAGCTGGTTAGCAGCGCAGCAATTGCGCCCGCCCAGAAGGCAAAGTTCGATAGGCCCGTTCCGCGGGCGAAGGCTGCTTCAAGAATCGCATCTTTCGAATAGAAACCTGCAAAGCCGAAAACACCCAGAACGCCAACTCCGGTGATCGCCAAAGTGCCCGCCATCATCGCCCAGAAGGTGATCGGAATTTCCTTACGCAGCGCGCCGTAATAGCGCATGTCCTGCTCGTGGTGCATCGCGTGGATGACCGAGCCTGCGCCTAGGAACAGCAGCGCTTTGAAGAATGCGTGGGTGAACAGGTGGAACATTGCCGCGCCATAGGCTCCAACGCCCGCTGCGAAGAACATATAGCCCAATTGCGAACAGGTTGAATAGGCAATCACTCGCTTGATGTCCCACTGCGTCGTGCCAATCGTTGCCGCGAAGAAACAGGTAGCCGCGCCCACGAAGATCACAATGCTGAGCGCCACAGGAGCAGCCTCAAACATGGGCGAGAGGCGGCAGACCATGAACACGCCCGCTGTCACCATGGTCGCCGCATGGATCAGCGCAGAAACGGGCGTTGGCCCCTCCATCGCATCAGGCAACCATGTGTGTAGCCCCAATTGCGCCGACTTACCCATCGCACCGATGAACAAGAGGATGCAGAGGATATCCATCGTTGCGAGGCGATATCCGAGGAAACCAATGGTCGATCCGCTCATCGCGGGTGCTGCTTCCAAAATCGCCGGAATAGAAGTCGTCTGGAACACCAGATACGTGCCGAAAATACCCAGCATAAAGCCAAGGTCGCCCACGCGGTTCACCACAAATGCCTTGATTGCAG
>CAZAIG010000014.1:0-8653 GCA_964485135.1 uncultured Porphyrobacter sp.
CTTTCAGATTGGGCACGAGCGCCACCACCGTCAGACCGTCGATTGTGGTCGCATACTCGACCAGTTCAGCACTCGCCGCCATTTGCGGCAGCAATTTGGGCGAGACAAAGCTGCCGACTTCGATTTCCCGCACACCTGCTGCTGCCTCTGCCGCGATCCATTCCTTACGCGCAGCAACCGGCATAATATCATTGATAGACTGCAACCCATCGCGCAGCCCGACCTCTGAAACCAATATCTGTGTCATCTAACAGCCTCTATATATACCCATGGGCGAAGGCGTTTATCCGCCTCAGTCCAATCTGTGATTTGCGAGCTTAAACGATGGGTCAAATCGATCTGATCGAGGCCAAGGGACAGCATCTGCTTCTCTTCCTCATCGATCGAAAAAGCCAGTCTTTCGCCTTCGCTCAATACTTCTTCGCTGGCCAGATCAACCGTGACCTGCTGGCCCGACAATTGTCGGATAGCCGTGGCATCCAGCACTATCGGAAGAATACCGTTGCGTGTGCAATTGGCTCTGAAAATCGGCGAAAAGCTCTCTGCAATGACGCATTTGATACCCCATTCGGCCAAGGCCCATACGGCATGTTCACGGCTGGAGCCGCATCCGAAATTGGCTCCAGAAACCAGCACTTGTGCGCCTGCATACATCTTTTGATTTAGGGAGAAATCAGGGTTTTCGATACGCTGTTCGATATCGGAATAGCGCCATGGCGCAAACAATCCTTCCATCAAACCAGTTTTGCCGGTCGTACGGATTTCGCGGCTCGGAATAATGATGTCCGTATCAATATTGTCGCGAATGATCGGCGCCGCAATGCTGGTCAAGGGCTGGGGGAAAGGCTGCATTATGCGTTACCTTCCAACCGTTCAGGCGTATAGTCGCGCGGATCGGCTATCGCTCCGGCAAGCGCGCTGGCAGCAACAGTTTCAGGCGAGGCAATGTGCGTTTTGATCCCCGGCCCCTGACGCCCCACGAAATTGCGGTTGGTGCTGCTGATTGTGCGGCTACCCTCGGGAAAGCTCTCGCCGCCTGCAAAGAAGCACAGCGAACATCCGCTCATCCGCCATTCAAAGCCAGCCGCTTTGAATATCGCATCAAGGCCTTCAGCTTCGGCTTGCTGGCGCACTGCATTCGAGCCGGGGACGACCATCGCTTTCTTGATCGCGGGCGAAATCTGCCGCCCCTTCAAAATTGCCGCTGCTCTGCGCAGGTCTGAAATGCGGCTATTGGTGCAGCTACCGATAAAGGCCGCATCAATCTTTGCACCTTGCAATTTCTGACCCGCTTGAAATTCAGTGTATTCGAGGGCCTGTCCGATTGCCGGATCGGATGCATCGGGAACAGTCCCACCGACCGGAGCCGATTGTTGCGGACTGGTTCCCCAGCTGACCATTGGCACTATAGTAGAGGCATCCACTACGATCTCTTGATCAAACTGTGCGTCTGCATCGCTGACGAGATCGCGCCAGTATTCCTCCTTGAAGCTCTGCGGAGCATAGCGACGTCCTGCAAGGTACTCGAAGGTCTTTTCGTCTGGAGCAATAAGACAGCTCACAGCGGCGAATTCTGTCGCCATGTTGCACAAAGTCATGCGCGCTTCCATATCGAGCGCTCTGACAGCAGGGCCTGCGAACTCCACCACATGACCAGAGCCGCCATCCGAACCATGCATGCTGATGAGGGCCAAGGCCATGTCTTTCGCGGTCACGCCAGCGGGCAATTCTCCCTCAAAATTGACTCGCATAGTGGCGGGCTTTTTCATCCGCGACGTTCCTGTCGCCATGACATGCTCAGCCTCTGTCGAGCCAATCCCCCAAGCCAAAGCGCCAAAGGCCCCTTGCGTGCAAGTGTGGCTGTCAGGCGCAGCGACGGTCAATCCGGGGAGAACCAACCCCAGCTCTGGCGAGACGACATGGACGATCCCCTGCTCTGGATCATTCACATCGATCAGCTGGATGCCTTGCTTTTGCGCAGCATCGCGGGTTTGAGTAATGAAGGCTTGGCCGCCCTTCACCAAAGTCTGATCCCCTCTGCCAAAGCGAGTGTCGACAATATGATCCATAATCGCAAAGACCCGCGCGGGGTCTTTCACCTGACGCCCCATGGCCGCCAGATTGTTCAAAGCAGACGCACCGGTCCGCTCGTGCAGGAAAAGGCGATCCACAGCAATAATGGCCTGCTTCCCGGCCGCCTCAGCAACCAAATGCGTTGCCCAGATTTTCTCAAACAGAGTTTTTCCAGCACTCAGCGACATAAAAGCAAATCCATTGAAAGGTGACCAAGTGTTTAGCGCGACGACCCATTTGATTTGACTGCCCAGCACCCATTCTCCAACAGACGAACAAAGGGCGAGCAAGAATTGTGAGTTTCTGTAGGTCGGACAATATTTCGCGCAACACTTTTGGAGGAACGCAATGCTCGGCACAAAAATGATCTGCGAGGATAGAACCGCGCGGCAATTGTTCGAGGAGGTGATGGCAAATCCGGCTCGCAAGAAGTTCGGCTTTGGCGAGAAATTAGCCATTTTGAATGTTGATGTGCAGCAATCCTACACCCGTATCGACCTGTTTAAGACCGCGTATGAAACAGACCCCAATCAGATAGATTACATCAACACGATCAGCGATTTGGCACGCAAGCGCGGTATGCCGGTTATCTGGAGCCAGGTTGGTTATAAGGGTGACGCTGGCGATGCCGGTGTTTGGGGCACACGCACCGATACCGAGGATTCGCTTCAGAACATCAAGTATGGCAGCGAACGCCACAAATTCGATCCGCGCTGCGACATCCATGCTGACGATCTGCAATACACTAAACGCATGCCGAGCATGTTCTTTGAGACACCTCTGGCGAGCTATTTGACCTGGCACAAGGTCGACACGGTCGTGGTCACGGGCGGAAGTACCTCAGGCTGCGTGCGTGCAACGGCTGTGGATGCGCTCAGCTACGGCTATCGGACGATTGTTCCGATTGAGACATGCGCGGATAAACATGAAAGCTATCATTTCGCGAATTTGACCGATCTTCAGCTCAAATATGCGGACGTTGAACCGGTGCAAACTGTCATTGATTGGCTGAAAAATGCTTGAGGCTTTCAAGGGCATTGTGGGCGTGTGGAGTCGTGAGGGTAGAGAGTGGGACAAGTAGACCGGAACCTGCCCGAGTTTGAGTTCTCGATCCCCGTTGTGATCGTTGGTGCAGGGGCGTGTGGCATGTCTGCGGCTATTGCTGCTCGCCAAGGCGGAGCTGACGTGCTCGTGCTTGAACGCGATGCGATGCCGCTTGGAACGACCTCCATGTCCAGCGGACTCATCCCTGCGGCAAACACCAAAGCCCAACAACGCGCAGGGATTACAAGCGACACGGCTGAGCTGTTCGCATCCGACCTTGCAAAGAAAGTGGGCGAAGAAGCCGACAAAGATCGCCTCGCTTATGTGTGTGAGCAATCCACAGTGACGGTCGATTGGTTGATTGAGGACTTGAAGCTTCCCCTCACCTTGTTCGGCGCTGGTAGTGCATTGCCCGGCCATAGCAGGCCGCGCCTTCACGGCACCGCCAACCGAACGGGCGAAGAATTGTTGGCCTGTCTTGTGTCAAAGGCGGAAGAGCTTGGCGTAGACATTATGCCTGATGCCAAGGTTACGACCTTGTATGCGGACACAGACAACCGTGTGTGTGGTGTCGCAATTGAACGGCCTGACGGGTCGAGCGAATTGATCGGTTGCGACACGTTGATCCTTGCCAGTTGCGGCTACGCGGCCAATCGGGAGATTGTTGAGCAGTGCATTCCGGAGATAGGCAATGCGGTTTTGCATACCCATCCCGGCGCTCAGGGAGATGCGCTCAATTGGGGGCGGCAACTTGGGGCGAAGACCGGCGACCTCTCCGCCTATCAGGGGCACGCTAGCCTCGCCGCTGGTCAAGGATTGCTCGTCTCCTACATTTCGATTGGCGAAGGCGGCTTTCAGGTCAATCGCAATGGCGAGCGGTTTTCCAACGAAGCCTTGGGCTATTCAGAGCAGGCCGTTCATGTTGCGGCCCAGCCTGACGGGTTTGCTTGGCATATTTTTGACAACCGGATCAGCGAGATCATGCAGGAGATCGTCGAATATCGCGATGTTATGGGCGCGGGCGCTCTGCGCACAGCGGATACGGTTGAGGCATTGGCTGAGCTGATTTCAGTGCCTGCACAGAAGCTTGCGGCAGAAATGGAAGCAATCGACAAAGCTGCTGAGGCTGGCGAGGCTGACCGCTTTGGCCGCACATTCAACTCTGCACAGAAACTGCAAGCACCTTTCGTTGCCGTGAAAGTCAATGGAGCGCTGTTCCATACGCAAGGCGGTTTGGAAGTGAATCACAACGCTCAAGTCATCGCAGAAGACGGCGGTACATTACCCAATCTCTTCGCCGGTGGCGGCGCGGCTCGCGGTGTCTCAGGGTCCGGCGCATCAGGTTATGTCGCGGGCAATGGTCTGATGACGGCAACCACATATGGACGGCTTGCGGGCACTGCCGCAGCCACATTGGCCAGCCAATCAGTTGAGGCGGCGGGCTAGTTTTGCCATAGCCCGTGACCTGAAAAGGACGCTCAACATGAAGGCATCTAACCTTGACGAAGGCCAACTATCGCCTGTTCTGCTCCGAAAAATGCTGGCCGATAGCCCGATAGTCATAGTTCCCGGTGTGTATGATGCCATGAGCGCCGCAATTGCCGAGAATGCAGGCTTCAAAGCACTCTTCGTCTCGGGTTCTGCGCTGGCCGCAGCGCATCTTGGCCGTCCTGATATTGGCCTTTTGAGCCTCCCTGAAACAGCACAGATCGTTGATCGAATCTCGGATCGTGTCGCCATCCCCTTGCTCGTCGATGCGGACCAAGGTGGCGGCAATACCTTTGCTGTCGGACGCCATGTTCGGATGCTGGAAAAGGCGGGGGCTGCTGCGATACAGATTGAGGATCAATGGGATGTCAAACCCTCTAATGCTCCGCTTTCGCGGCCCGTCATTTCCACCCTTGCGATGGTCGACAAGATCAAGGCCGCAAAAGACGCCTGCCGAGAAGGCACGATCATTAGCGCGCGGAGCGATGCTGTTTCAACCGAGGGCGCAGAAGCGGCGATAGAGCGCGCCTGCGCCTATGCGGACGCTGGGGCCGATATGGTCTTTGTGGAATCTCTCCAAGAACGCGAGGACATGCTTGCCCTGATTGCAGCCATTGGTGGGCGCGTTCCCATCTTGCACAATTTGCTCCGACCCAACGAAGCGGCCAATGACGCCAAAACGCTGGAAGAAATGGGCTACTCTATTGTCCTATTTCCAACCCCGGCGATCCAAGGCGCGCAAAGCGGCCTTGCCGATGCCTTGGCCAAGTTAAAAAACAATCCGAGTGTCAAAGATGCTGGATCATCGCCGGACTACATCGGGGCTGCGGATTTTTTCGCAGGGAAGTAGCGGCTCTCTAGAGAGCGCTAAAACTCTTCCATCAATCGGCCAAAGCCGGGCTTCTGGTCCATGATGCCATTTTGGCGAAGCGCGTTCCAATAGGTCGCTGTGTTGATCGCGATAAACGGTTTGCCGGTATAGGTTTCCGCCGCAGCTGCCAGCCGGATCATAGAGAGGTTCGTGCCAACCTGCACCACCGCGTCCACATCATCACCGTCCAGTTTATGAAGCTCTTTGCGCAAAGCGTCGGTCGAAAACTGCGCGATCTGGGTCCAGCTGGGCGATTGAAGACTCGTGTCGCGGACCACTTCGATGCCGTGGTCCGCCATAAAATTGCTCACTTGTTCGTTCGCTGCTGGAAAGTAAGGCGAGATAACGGCAATCTTCTTAATCCCGCCATAGGCGTTGAAAGCCTCAATCAGCGATTGCGAGCCAGTGCATATCTCCACTCCGCACTCCGCTTCAATGTTTGCCCGCCATTTCCTTGCACCTTCCGCGCCGCCGTAGAATGTGACGGCAGACATGCCCATGACCAAGAAATCCGGATTGCAAGTCATGACACCGCGCACGGCATCAAGCGTATTTTGGGAAATCTCCATTGTGGCAGCCATGAAGGTCTCGTTGGACACGGCATTGGCATCATCTACGATGATTCGGCTGTAGTGATTGGTGACGCCGACCGGGCGCAGATCGTCAAAATCGGGCTGGACGATTGTATTCGTTGATGGACCAAGGACACCAAAAAGTCTGCGATTCCCCTGTGCATCGGGTTTCGGACGGTTTCTGATACCCATCACCAATCTTCCTTTCGAACTGTTCTGTTCAAGCTTGTCAGTGAGCAATTGTTCAGTCTGCAAACTCGGGCTTTTGCGGTCAGGAGAGCGCCAACTTTACTCCATTTTCTGTGATGATCGGGAGTGATAGATTTTTGCTCATGATACTAGACAAAGGGGCACTGGCATTGTGGATACAACTACTGCTGCGCCCTTATCCATTGTGTGAGCACAGCTGACTCGCGACTAACCAATAAGTGGATAGATTAGTGTTCAAGGAGTCCTAATCTGCCCCGCGAGGGTATCACATGGGCATGAACTATTCTAAACTGCGCGAAACCGTCCAGAAAGATTCTGACGCATTTTGGGCCGGTGAGGCTGCCAATCTGCATTGGGACAAGCCGTGGGATGCCGTTCAAGAAGTGGATGAGCGAGGCCTAACGCAGTGGTTCGCTGGCGGCCAAATCAATGCCTGCTTCAATTGTGTCGACCGCCATGTGGAAGCGGGTCATGGAGGCCAAACTGCGCTTATCTATGAAAGCCCGGTCACACAAACCTCGTCCAAAGTCACATTCGCCGAATTGCAAATGGCAACAGCCAAGCTTGCGGGTTTGTTGCAAAAGCATAGCGTTGCGACGGGCGATAGGGTGCTGATCTATCTTCCCAATTCCATTCAAGCCGTGACTGCGATGCTCGCCTGCGCCCGCATTGGCGCGATCCATTCGGTTGTGTTTGGCGGTTTCGCCGCGCCCGAATTGGCCAAGCGGATTGATGATGCGACGCCCAAAGTCGTGTTGACCGCCAGCTGTGGGATTGAGGCCGCCAAGATCATTCCATACCAAGCGATCTTGCTGGATGCCTATGACCTTGCGGATCACAAACCCAGCGCGACGGTGCTATGGCAGCGCGAGCAACATCTTGCCGATCTGACACATCCCGATTGGTATGATTGGGATGAAGAGATCAATTCGGCGGAGCCCGCAAACTGCTTGCCTGTCGATGCGAACCACCCGCTCTATCTGCTCTACACTTCAGGCACGACGGGCAAGCCCAAGGGGATCGTGCGCGACACGGGTGGGCATCTCGCCACTTTGCAATGGTCGATGACGGGTCTGTATGATTGCCCATCGGGCGAGACATTTTGGGCCGCGAGCGATGTCGGCTGGGTCGTTGGGCATAGCTATATTTGCTATGCTCCCCTGCTCAATCGCAATGCGACGGTGATTTTCGAAGGCAAGCCCGTGGGCACGCCCGATGCGGGCATATTCTGGCAGTTGATCGAAAAGCACGGCGTGCGCGCTTTCTTCACCGCGCCGACCGCGATCAGAGCGATCAAGCAAGCCGATCCAGAGGGCGCATTGCTCACAGCTTGCGACATGGCAAAGCTGCGCGCGATCTTCCTCGCTGGTGAACGCACCGATCCCGCCACACTCGAATGGCTCGATGAATTGACCGGTCTGCCCGTGGTGGATCACTGGTGGCAGACGGAAACTGGCTCCGCCATTTGCGCCGTCCCAATGGGCTTCGAAGGGCTGTCCATCAAAGCGGGCGCTGCGGGCCTACCGATGCCGGGTTGGGACATTGCCTGCCTCGATGAGGTGGGCCAACCCGTTGCCGCTGGTGAAAGCGGGAACATCGCCGCGCGGCTCCCTCTCCCCCCCGGTTTTGCCAGCACGATCTGGCGCGATGAAGCGCAATTTCACGCCTCTTATTTTGAGGAATTTCCCGGCTATTACATGACCGGTGACGCGGGTTATCAAGACGAAGACGGCTATACTTTCGTCATGGCGCGGGTTGACGATGTGATCAATGTCGCGGGCCATCGTCTGTCATCCTCCGCCATGGAGGAAGTGCTGACCGCGCACTCCGCTGTCTCAGAATGCGCCGTCATTGGCCGCGCCGACGAGCTTAAAGGACAAGTGCCGCTAGGGTTTGTCACTCTGAAAAGCGGCGCAGAACACGATCATCGCGCGCTTGAGGCGGAGCTGATCGCAAGCGTCCGCGCACAAATCGGGCCGGTTGCTGCATTTAAGCAAGTGCATGTCGTCAGCGCACTGCCCAAAACACGGTCAGGCAAGATTTTGCGCAAGACCATTCGCGAATTCGCCGATGGCGGTGATCCCGCAATCCCCGCTACGATTGACGATCCAGCACCATTGGAAGTTATGCGTGAATTGCTGCAAAGATAAGACATATGAATCGGAAGGAATGCTCAGATGATTGAGGGGCCAATCACCCAACCCAAGCTTGGCAAGGCGGCCAAGGCGTTTCTTGAACGCCAGCAGCATTGCAACCTCATCGGCGGTGAATGGCGAGCCAGCAGCAGCGAAGCCACATTCGATACACTTGATCCGGCGACCGGCAAAATAATAGGCTCCTTGCCACGATCCAATGCCGCCGATGTTGATGCAGCTGTCTCGGCAGCGCGGGCATC
>CAZAIG010000014.1:8753-25989 GCA_964485135.1 uncultured Porphyrobacter sp.
GGATCGCGGCTCTACGCTCATGCATCAGTCTTTGATCGCGTGACAGAGGGAATTGCCGAAATCGCAAAAAGCATCAAACTTGGCCATGGGCTCGATCCATCGACCCAAATGGGGCCGCTGGTGTCGAAGGAGCATAGCGCCAAGGTGGGCGACTATATTGAAAGCGGCCAAAAAGCGGGCGCGAGTCTGCTGTGCGGCGGCGATGTGGGCGGGCCGAACGCCAGCTTCGTCCAGCCTACAGTGCTCACCGATGTGTCGCCCGATATGCGTATCGTGAAAGAGGAAGTGTTCGGCCCCGTTCTGGTCGCATCGCGCTTTGACGATGTGGATCAGGTGATTTCTGCGGCCAATGACAGTGACTACGGCCTAGCCGCTGGTCTTTGGACGGAAAGCTTGTCGCACGGGCTGCGCATGGCCGAACGCCTCGATGCGGGTACGGTGTGGATCAATGGCCATGCCATGTATGACGCCAGCCTGCCTATCGGCGGGATGAAGCAATCGGGCTGGGGGCGGGATAGCGGTCAGGCCGCGCTGGAAAGCTATCTTGAGCTGAAAACGGTCTGTGCCATCATTTGATGGTCGGCATTTAACAGTTGGGGGGAGGTCTGCCGGTTGCTGAATTCAGCGGGCCGGCAGACCATTTTCCCAATCCTACTTCTGCTCTTTCAACTGGCCGGGGAAGTGATCTTCATGATTGGCGGCATACCAATCTGCGATCTCTTCGCGCGTCGCCCACCATACTCCGTCTAGTCCTTGCGCATATTCGATGAACTCGCGCAGCGCCCGGATGGTATACGCCCTGCCCGATACATGCGGATGGAGGCCAACATTCATGATGCGGCCTGATTGCGCGCCCTCTTTGTGAAGCACCGATAGCTCTTCGATCAAAAGGTCGCGATATTCATCGGTTGTGCGATTGTTGCGCGTGAGGATGGTAAAGTCATTGATCACATTGGAGTAAGGCGTCGCCACAATCGGCCCGGCATCGGTGCGGATCATATAGGGCTGATCATCATTCATGATGTCGCAATAAGCTTTGAAGCCTTCCTCCACGAGGATCGTCGGCGTGTTAAGCGTGCCCCGCAAAGAGCTGGAGAGCCACACCTTGGGTTTGCAGCCCGTATGCTCTTCATACATTGCGACAGAGCGCCGGATGATATCCCGCTCCGCCTCGATATCGTCGTGAAAATCGGTCAGCAATTCGCCTTGCTCGTAATTGTGGGCAATCAATTCCCCGCCCCGCTTAAGGCAAGCGTCCGCCATCGCCTTGCGCCGTTCGAACGTAACGGCATTCGCGGTGCAGGCTGGCTTCACGCCCATTTCGTCAAACATATCGAACATGCGCCACACGCCCACACGCTGACCATATTCGCGCCAGCTGTAATTGGGATAGTCAGGTATGCGCCCCGGCAATGCATTGGGCAAAAGCGCAGGCCCACCGGCGTAATAGGGCTCATCTGTATCCTTGACGAGATCCCACGTTTCCAGATTGATGGTCATCATCAGCGCCACTTTCGCGCCATTGGGCCAACGCAGCGGGGCCCGTTCAGGCAGCGGCACATAGTCGTAGGAGAACATCGGGAACCCTTCTGTCAGTCGGCCGAAGCCGTAAAATTTATCAGCACTGCCTCCTTGCTGAGGCGGATTGCAATTACCATTGAATGTATAACTCGGGCACTTCCACATGAATTGTCAGAAAGTGGATTATCCGTGAGGTGAACATGTCTTATCGCAGCGCTGTGCTGAACATCTGCACGCGTTATTGGAACGGCTAAAGGAGCAAGCCCATGCCATTGAATTCTAAACCGCTTCGCGACGTGACCGAACAGGACATTCTCGACTACGAGCGCGACGGAGTCGTTTGTCTGCGAAACGTATTTGATTCTGATTGGATCGACCTTCTCAAGCCCTTGGCCGAGGACGTGATCATCAACAAGCAAGACGTGGGTTTGCTGCCGACCATCCCGGGTCGCTATATGGCCCGCTGCATCCCGGAATATCGCAAGTTTGTCTTCGAATCTCCGCTTGCTGAAGTGGCAGGCAAAGTCATGCGGTCAAAGGAGATCCGTTTCTTCTTTGATGAATTTTTCGCCAAACCTCCGCAATCGGATGCCAAGACCCTTTGGCATTGCGATCGGATGGCGTTTCCGGTTGAGGGCAAGATGGTTCCTTCGCTCTGGATTCCGCTGACACCCATCGTCGAAGAGAACTCACTTGAAGTGCTGGCCGGCACTCAGCATGATGATGTGCCCTATTGGCTGTTTAGCCCCAATGCGCGCAAGATGATCAAGCCTGATGACCGTGTGCCGCATCCCGATATTGAAAGTCGGCGCGGAGAAGAAGGTCTGCGCTTCCTGCGCTGGAAAATGAACCCTGGCGACATGCTCCTCGTCAATCCGTGGGCGCTGCATTACTCCGCTGGCAACCCGACAGACGGTTGGCGCATCGCCATTTCACAGCGTGTGTTTGGCGACGACATTCGCTGGGCCCCGCGGCCCGATTGCCTCAACATCGCTGGCGTTAGCTTTGATGAAATGCTCGATGGCGAAAAGCCTGCTGGGCCGCTCTTCCCACTGCTCTGGTCAGAAGACGGTCGCAGCGAAGGCGACAGCCAATATCCGCGCGGCTTTGCAACGACGTGGCCCAAGACCGAAATGGGCGGCATCAATGAATACGAGACCTTCAAGAAAATGAAGGTGAAAGAGGCCGCCGGTGAACTGGGCCAGAAAAAGACCGAACCGGCTGAATAAAGCTCAGTCGGTGGGCCGTCGCAGGTCGCTATGTCTTGCGCCTCACCGATGATGGGCTAATCGACGAAAAGCGGGTGATTTGCAGGCTTAGTTTAAAGCTTCGGCCAAGAGATTGGGGATCGCCGCATCGTCGAACTCCATGTTCACATGTCCGGCCCGCGCAATCGTCAATCCCAGCGATGGAATGACATAGACTCGCTGCCCGCCAAAACCGTCGAAATAGACGGTATCCTCGGCCAGAAATGGTGCCGAGTGGTAAATCTTGATCGGATTATCGGCATTGTAAGGGCGGCGCTCAGTCCATGTTCCAGCGCGCCAGAGATGCAGGCCATATTGGTCATTGGACGCGGACGGTTTGGCCATTTCAGCGATCCACTCTGACGGCACGATCTGCTCGCCATCAACGCGCCCCTGCAAACGGATCAGCTCGCCGATACGCGCCCAATCCGCCAAACCGGCGTGGAGCCCTGCATAACCGCGCGGCATTCCGCGATTGTCGGTCCACCACCGCGCCTCGCCATTGCCAAGCGGACACCAAATTTCATCGTGGAGATATTGCGCCAGCCCGCCTCGACCCGCATCGCGAGTCTGGCGATCCATAATGCTCGCCACAAGCTGGCTGACCGAATTGCTGTAATAGAAAGCCCTATCCGGCTTGTCCGCAGCAGCCATTGTACGCACCAGCGCATTGGCATCATCAGCGGTTAGAAATGCCATGAACGGAACAGGCTCCAACCCGCTCGACATGGTGAGCAATTGCCGCAGCGTTATGTCCCCACGTGGATCATCAGACCATTCGGGCAAATAGTCTCCAATCCGGTCATCGGCCGAACCAATCAAGCCATCCTCGATCGCATTACCGACTAGAACCGCTAAGACCGACTTCATCATTGATGCAGAGACAAAAGGGGTTGCGCTATCCACTCCTTCGGTAAAGTCGCTGGCCACAACTGCCCCATCTTTCAGGATCAGCAATCCCACGCCTTGCGCCTCACCAGAGTAAGAAACCACCTGATCAAGAGCCGGTTTCAGGCGAGCGTCCGCTTGGGAATGCGGCAATGGATCAGAATGGCACGATGGCAGGGTTTGCGAAGGTCGATAGACTTCAACATCGAGAATTGTGGCCGATTGCATATCCGCGATTGCAAAGGGCTTGGACAGGTCCGGCGCTGGCAAGCTCACCGCAGGAGCGGTCATAGTGCTGCAAGCCGATAATGACAGCGCCGCGCCGCCCAAGAAAAGGCGTATTGAAGGAGTGATAGTGGTCTTGAGCATCATCTAACCCCCACAAAAACCAATCACCGCCAGGGCAATTTCAGCCGCGCATCAATCCCTATTTGGGCCCATCCGCCCCGTGAAGAGAGGCCAGAACGCAGCTAATGATCTTGCCCATGGCCTCTTCGGATCGGGCAGTGAATGCCTCATCCGGTTGGAAGCTATCGACAGCGCCCTCCACAAGCGCGCCCTGCTTCGTCAAAAGTTCCTCCAAAACCAGCACACGGTCGGTCATGACCGCAAGCTCGCGCGTCAGGCTGAGCAGCGCGCGACCAAGATTATCGATTTGATCTGGACCAAGGCAATCAACCTCAGGAAGGTTAAAGCTCTTGGGATCGGTTTGGCTGTTCATGGCTTACGTCCCTGCACGACGTGGGGGTAGATGCCCTCTGCCACCACATCCACGAAACCTGCCTCTTTCGCGATTTCAGCAAGATCAAGGGTCGCGCTCTCACGCCAATGCGGCTCGCCGCCGTATTTGGCGCCGCGATCCGCTCTCCACGAGGCTAGCTTATCAACGTCCGCATAGCGCGTGACATCGGACATGATCATGTCTCCACCCGGCTTGCAGACACGCAGCGCCTCAGCAAAGACACCGCGAACAGCTTCAACCGGCAATTCATGCAGCAAGATAAAGCTGCTCACGAGGTCAAAGCTATTGTCATCAAAGCCGGTATCTTCAGCGCTACGCTGGTATAGCTCCCAATCCCATCCATTTGCATTGGCCGTGCGGTGGGCATGTTCCAGCATCACTGCCGACAACTCAACTCCAGTGATTTTCGCATCAGGGTAGGTCTGCTGCAGTGCTGTAGTGAAATGGCCCGATGACGCGCCCATATCGAGGATGGTGTCATAATGCTCCTTGGGGGCCATCGCCGCGACTTTCAGCCGAGGTCCCAAAAGGCCGCCCGGAAACAGCCGCGCGACCATCTTGCGGTGCACGATTTCGCCGTGGATGAAACCCATGTTGGGATTGCGATCCCAGCCGCCCTGCGTGCGGTGAAAATCTACGCCCTTCCAATAGTCTGGCGATTCCAGCTCTGGATTGCGCTCTAGAGTAGCGGGACCTCTCGAGTTCTGCTCGAAAAGTGGCTTCAACTCCTCCTCGATTTCACTGAAGGCATCGGCGGCCACGCGGCCATGCATGCGGCTGTGCCAGTCGCCCATCAAACTATAGGCGGCGAAGGCCTCGCTATCGGCAAGTGCCGCGTCCATAAACTCATGGCGCTCTTCCATATCATCGGGCAACACATCCGCATCCGGCACTGCACTTTGAATATCGGCTTCCAAAGCTTCGCGCAGCGAACCGCTAGCGTGAAGCATTTGCACCATAAAGGAGACCGACGCTCGCCCCCGTTGGCGAAGCTCAGCTTGGTTGATTGATTGCGTCATGAGGTCGTCCTTGCGTTAGCGGATTCGATGTCTTTCTCCGTCAAATCGTATCCAGACAAGAGAATTATTGCGATCACATTGAACAATGCAGGCAGCCAAGACATCGCCAACAGTAGCGCGGTATCGACATTACCGCCTTGCGGCACATCAAACGGCAGGTCTTTATCGAAGCCTGCAAAAGTAAGTGCGAACCCCACGATCGCCGGGCCAATCGCGCCAGTCAGCTTTTCGACAAAACTATACAGCGAGGTGAATGCGCCTTCGCGGCGCACGCCCGTTCGCCCTGCGTCCTCATTGATAATGTCTGTCAGCATCGACATCGCCATGATGACGTTCCCGCCAAATGCAATCCCGACAATCACAGCCCGCACTAGAATCGCCGATAAGGGTTCGTCGGCTCCCGAAAACGACCAGCTGAGCGCATAGAGTATATTAAACAAAGCTGCTGCGTAATATGCTGCTTTCTTGCCAAAAATCTTAGAGAACTTCACAAGTAGCGGAGAAAAGACGATGACCGACGCCGTGACCGCCAAACCAAATAGGGCCAGAATCGCGAAGTCGCGCTGCAAATATTGAACAAAGAAATATGCCATTGCCGCGCCGATCGTTTGCACGCCCAGTAATTGTGCAAACTTAACCGAAATCAACCGAACAAAATGGCGGTTACTCATGACAGCGCCGAATTCGGTTTCAAGCTGCTGAAATTTGCTTTCAGTGCTGAGTTCGCCGCCGTCAGTAAAGCGAGCCTTGGCCGTTGTGAAATATGCAATCAGCAAGCTCAGCAGGATCATCGCTGCACACACCATGCCCACGATTGCGTAGCTTTCCGGATCTGTCTTCCCGAGCATTTCCAGCAGGTATTGGACACCTGACGTCGCCACCATCGAGCCAAGCGCTACGAATACCATCCGAAAAGAATGGATCGACGAACGTTCGTGAAAATCATCCGTCATCTCTGCCGGCATCGACATGTATGGTATGTTGAAGAGCGTATAGGCGAAAGCATAAAGACAAAGCGCCAGGAACAGATAGGCCGCGGTCAGATACTGATTTCCAAAAATAGGTGTGGTGAAGATCAGCGCAAAGCTGACCGAACCAAGAATAGCGCCCCAAAGTAAGAATGGCCGGCGCCGTCCCTTGCCGCTTCGATGGCGGTCGCTCCACAAGCCGACCAAAGGATCGGTCACGACATCGAACAATTTGCTTACAAAGATCACAAGCCCAGCAAGCCAGGGATCGATCCCAAGAATGCTGGCGGCAAACAGCATGATGAGACCGGATACGCCGTTCATCAAAATGGCCACGCCGAAAGCGCCGCTGCTCCAGCCTAACTTTAATCCAAAAGGAAGCTTGCCCAGTGTGCCAGAAGCCTTTTCAGCAGATGGATTGGCGGCAGTCATCAATTGGTTTGCTCCAGAAATGTGTTGTCCAAACTGTGATTATTGTCGCCAGGAGTATTTTGTCTCCTGTCCAGTACGCCGGTTTACACTAATCCTATCTAGCGAGCGTTCGCGCTCAAGAGTTTAACCGCTAGTTGGAGATGACCGCGCTTGCCTAGTCAAGAAGATCAATCTCTTGGCCTACGCCCTCTTTCAGCGCCAACTCCCACACGGCCCGCGCCGCAGCGAGATCTTGGGCGGCAACACCAAGCGACTTGTAGCAGGTTATTTCGTTTTCTTGGCGGTGCTGGCCAGCCATGTCCGCTGCAACTTCACCGATTTCTGCAATAATGTGATCCTTTGTAACCACGCCCGCTTCAATCGCTTTCAATAGCTCCCCCGCCGCCGCCATCGCAGCTGGGCGATAATCGACGTAATATTTTGAGCGCCTAACCGCTTCGTGATCCACTTCGGAAGTGGTGGGAATAGCTGAACCAACCAGATTGATATGCTGGCCTGCTTGCAGATCACTGCCCAAAAGCACCGGCTCTCTCGCAGAGGTTGTGGTGCATATGATGTCAGAATCGGCCACCGCCGCCGCTGGACTCGCCGCAGCTTCTACAGGCAAACCGGTTGCAGCTACTACCGCGTCGGCAAAACCTTGCGCACGTTCTGAATCACGTCCCCACACGGTCACATGCTCAATCGGGCGCACGGCGCGCATCGCGTGAACATGGCGCATCGCCTGCTCACCATTGCCGATAATGGCGAGGCGCGTCGCATCCTTACGTGCCAAAATGTCAGTCGCCATCGCGCTTGCCGCCGAAGTGCGAATAGCGGTCAGCGATGATCCCTCAATCATCGCCAGCGGCACGCCCTTCACGCTGTCAAAAAGCAGCACCATGCCCACATGCGTGCCCAAGGGATCGCCATGCGGACGCTCATATTTGCACACGAGCTTGATTCCGAAACTGGCGGTGTCATCCGCGCTCGCATCGCCCAAAGAGCCGGGCATGATCGCCATTTTCCCGGCTGCGCCAGGCACGGGCATAAATTGCCGGATGGGCAGCGTAGTGTCCCCTGCCGAGACTGCGATCATCGCCTCGCGCATCACCTTGACGCAAGCCGATACGGGCAGCAAGCGCTCCACCTCAGACTGATTGATAATAAGCATGGCCTATCCTGCGCTGCGCGGCGGCAGGAAGCGCATTTTGTCCATCACATCCTGCACATTGTCGGGCCGGTCGAACGGCTCGGGCATCGGATCGCCGGGATTGCGCTCTTTACCAATGGCATAGAACCAATCTTCCAAACCGGGCGGGAAAAATACCCAGAACATTTTCATGTCAGTGTCGCCGGTGTTTTTGATCCAATGGGTGCAATTACGGGCAAACAGAATGGTTGTGCCGGGGCCAAATTCGCTCACCTCACCATCAATGTCGACTTCGCCAGTGCCTTCATAAACGAAGACCAGCTCGTGGTTCTGCTTATGCCCATGTTCGCGCACCATACAGCCGGGTGGAAGCAATTGCGTCCCGCTCGACCACGTATCATAGGGCATATTCTCAGGCGTCAGATTGACATTCACATACCCCCGGCTGGGCATCGGTTGCCATAGACTACGCCCTTCATCCGGCCCGACGATAACAGATTTGCCCTTGGTAATGTGACCTTTAGGTGGGTGAACAGCCATAGCGAAGCTCCTATCGTCAAGGGTTAAGGAAATTGAGGACGCGCGGATTGTAGTCATCCGCAGATGCGATGGGCGAGAAATGGCCACCGACCGGCAAGAGCTCGATCTGCGCATCGGGTATCAATTCGGCCATTTCCTCGGTGAATCCGGCGGGCGTGATCTGATCGTCTTCGGCCCCGATACACAATGTCGGCACAGTAATCTGATGCAGACGGCTGCGCAGATCATGCGTGTAAACGGCGTTGATCCGCGACAGCTCCACTTCCAGCCCCGGAAAAGCCGCCAGCCGCTCTTCCATAAATTGCCTCGCGCTTTTCATCTGCGCCTGAAGTTTACGCGCAGGCATCGCCAGATAGGTCCCCGTTGTCAGGTAAGCCAGCGGGCCGCAGCTAATCAGGATTTCCCGGCGTGTACGGAACAGCTCGGTCAAATAGGTGTCCGGCCCCGCCCAGCTGCAAGATAGAACCAGTTTTTCGAGCCGCTCCGGGTGCGATAGCGCGATATGCTGACCGATAGCGCCCCCAGTCGAGTGCCCTAAAAGCATCGCTTTATCGATCTTCATCGCATCCATCATAGCGATGACATCTTTGGCCATATGCTCCGCGCCGTAGACCACTTTGTCGGGCGTACTATTGCCGCAGCCGCGATGGTCGAAAGTGATGACGCGAAAATGCTTGGCGAAGGATTGAACCTGATTTTGCCAAAATGCCCCGCGCCCGCCCAGACCGGCGACGAGCAGTAAAGGTTGACCTTCACCGGTTACTTCGGTGTGAATCTCCGCATCGCCCACATCAACACGGAGCACCTCTGTCGAGATCATTGTGTCGCTCATCTCTGTATTCACAGTGTTGTGAAGACAGACTTGGTTTGCAGATAAAGCTCCAAGCCGTCGCGGCCATTCTCGCGGCCTACACCCGATTGTTTATACCCGCCCAAGGGGACATCCCAATCCGCGCAGCTCGCATTGTTGATGCCGATTATCCCGGCACGAATGCCCCGCGCGATTCGGTGGGCAGCGGATACGTCCCCTGTCCAAACCGATCCCGCCAAACCATAATCGCTATCATTAGCTAGCGCGATGGCTTCGTCTTCGGTCTTGAAGGTTTGCGTGACCAAGACGGGCCCGAAAATCTCTTCGCGCACAACACGCATGTCGTTGGTCGTATTGGCAATAACGGTTGGCTCAATGAAAAAGCCTGTGTCGCCATGACGCTTACCGCCTGAAGCAATCTCCGCGCCTTCACTCGCGCCAAGCTCGATATAGTCCTGAACTTTGTCGAATTGCTTTTCTGAGACGATCGGGCCGATTTGCGTCTCTTCATCAAGACCCGCACCCAGTTTCATCGACTTGCCCACTTCGGCAATGCCCGCGATGACATCATCCTTGATATCCTCGTGAACATAGAGGCGCGAGGCGGCGGTGCAGGTTTGGCCCGTGTTCCAAAAGATGCTCATTGCCGATGCTGGGATAGCCTGTTCCAGATCAGCGTCAGGCATAATGATATTGGGCGATTTGCCGCCCAGCTCCAGGCTTACTTTCTTAAGCCCCTCAGCCGCCGCATGAGCGATCACTTTGCCCGTGACGGTCGAGCCGGTGAAGGCGATCTTATCGATGCCCTTGTGATGGATCAGCGCATTGCCCGTGGTCGCGCCATAACCCGTCACAACGTTGAGCACGCCCTCTGGCAGACCGGCTTCAAGAAATAACTCGCCAAGGCGCAGCGCAGTCAGTGACGTGTCTTCGGCAGGCTTCAGGATCGCAGTGCATCCCGCCGCCAAGCAGGGGCCAAGCTTCATTGCGGCCATTACGATGGGATAGTTCCAAGGCACGATCAGCGCCGCGACGCCCACTGGCTCTTTCAACGTGTAAACGTGGTGATCGCCCGGCATGTTGATATTGTGCGTGGTGCCAGTGATCTTATCGGCCCAGCCCGCAAAATAGCGCATCGCGCCAATCGCTGCAAAAACCTCCCCGCGCGAAGAGTTGATGGGCTTGCCGGTATCCAGCGTTTCAAGCTGGGCAAGCTCTTCGTGATGGGCGGCCATTTTGTCTGCCAGTGCGTGGATCAGCGCCGCCCGCTCACCCGGCTTCATTCCTGGCCAAGGCCCCTCGTCAAAGGCTTTGCGAGCGGCCGCTACTGCGCTGTTCACATCCGCTTCGCTCGCATCAGCAATCCCGCTCAGCCGTGCACCATCGCTCGGGTTGACGACATCGATCAGCGTTTCGCTCCCTGCACTGCGCCAATCACCACCAATCAGCAATTGCTTGTCTTTGGCTAGAAAGCTGCGCGCGTCGGCATTGAGTTCAATAAGCGGCATGTGAGGTCTCCAATTCAATGTTGCGCGCAATCATCGCGCGATAGGGAATGAGAGCATATGCAACGAGCACAAGCCCCAAGATCAATGTAGCGGGCACCGCAAGCGCCAAGGAGCTGCCAATCGCAGTGGGATCGGCAAACACATTGTCGGTAATTGCGGCAATCAAAACGGGCCCGGCCGAGAAACCGAGCAGATTGGCAATCAACAAATACACAGCCACGACCTGAGCGCGCATTCGGTTTGGCGTTATCAGCGGGAAAGTTGAAACACCTGCTCCAAATGGAACAGTGCCCAGCAAGATTACAAGCGCAAGCAAAGCTAATGCAATGCCGGGTGAAGAAGCGAGCGGAAAGGCGATAGACAAGGGCAGCGCTAGACCAATAGCAATCAAAGGCACTCTAAGGGTCGCATCGCTTACGCCCTTTGCCAACAAACGTTCGGCGACAACGCCGCCAGCCACGACACCCGTCGTGCCTGCCACCATCACGACCGGCCCGAAATAGGTTCCTACGTCGATCTGACTCCATTCGTGGACCCTGATGAAATAGCTCGGTGCCCACGCACTGATTCCAAATTGCGCGGCTGAAAAACAGGAAAAACCGAAGAACAGCGGGAAGAAAACCCGCGCATGGGTGCGCAGAAACTCAACAATCTCCAACGCAGGCGGGGCATCATCAGCAGCCAGCACAAGGTTCCCCTCTCGCCTCGCCGGCTCGCGCACCATCATCAAGATGACCATGAGCGGGACACTCAAAAACGCAACAGCCATAAAGGTCTGCTGCCAGGGAGCGAAGGTCCCGATTGGCAGAACAAGCTCGCCACGCGTCTCCAGCCCGGAATAAATATAGCCGCCGATTATGAGCGCTAAGCCTGATCCGATGAAACCCGAACCAACGAACACTCCGGTCGCAGCAGGCAATCGCTCTTTGCTGAAATAGTCACTGATCATCGACAAGCCTGCGGGGGCTAAAGTTGCCTCGCCTAGGCCAACCATCATGCGAGCTACAAAGAGCATGGCGAAACCCGCAGCTAAGCCACTCGAAAACGTAGCTGCCGTCCAACAGATCAAACCGATCAGAATGACAGTCTTGCGATTATGTCGATCCGCGATCCATGCCAGCGGTATAGCGAGCAATGCATAAAGAAGTGCGAATGAAAAGCCCTGCAACAGGCTGATCTGCACGTCCGATATTCCCAGATCAGCTTTGATCGGATCGACCAAAAGGTTAATCACTTGCCGATCAATGTAAGATATAATCGAGGCCAAAGAGAGCGCCGCAACAGTAAACCATGCGCGGCTGAGACTGGGCGTGTCGGCCGTCCTAGATGGTTGCGCTAACGTCATCATCGCCGGACCCTACAATGCCGCCACCGCTACGGGAAAGATCCACCACCATTTGACCAACTGACGGATAACTGAACTAGACTGACAAGAGGAACATTCACAAACAAGGAACGCAAGCCAACCATCGTCAGCTTTGTCGCTATGCCGGCTTACGCGCCACGATCGATTGCAAGAATTCGTTTGAGGCCGCTGGCCCATCTTCGAGGGCAAACCCAGCCCCTTCCAGCAATCCGCGGAAGTCGCTCGCCACGAACTCTGGAGAATACGGCTCGCAATTGTCGCGACTGTCATTTTCGATCATGAAACGATAGCCCGGTGGCAATTCACCCAAATTATTGTTGGGGAACTCAAAGATTGAGAAAACACCGCCCGGTCGCAAAATCCGGTATGTCTCAGCCAGAATTTCGATCATTTTGGGAACGGGCACTTCATGGAAGAGGATGTATGACAATATCATATCAAACTCTCCATCTTGAAAGCCAGTGTCTTCTGCCAGAGCCTGTTTGAAATGGACGTCAGATCCAGCTTCTGTAGCCCGCATATGCGCATATCGGATCAACGGGCGACCGACATCCAAACCCCAAACCTCTGCATCGGGGAAACGGGTCTTCAGAACGGTAGTCGCCTGACCGATCGAGCATGCAACATCCAAAACCTTGGACACTTTTCCATCTGACGGAGCGGTAGCCTTATCAGCCAATTCTTTGTGAAGTTCATCCTGGTCGTTGAAGCCTTCGTAAAAAACCTTCGTCCCATAGTGAAAAACCACTCCGCCCAGCGGATCATCGGTATAGCCGCCCGGCTGACAGTGAATCTCGCAACGTGTGTAGTCGGGCGCCTGAAACGCGGGGTCGTAGTGGATATTGTTGGGATTGGAGGCTTCTGCCGCATCCATCCGATCAAGGATAGCGTCAGCTTGACGCATGAAGCTTGCCCGAGTGCCGCGCCACATCATTTCCTGCTGCGACCGCACGAAGCGCTGCCAAGTTGGCACTACGGGCACTTTGGCAAAGACCTGCTCGACCTTGTCCAAGGGCAATTGCTCACCCTCAGCTGGCGCCTCTAGATTGCCAGCTTCAATTTGGCGGCCTATTTCGGCCTCGCCATTGGCGGCCATAATCGGAAAGCCGTCCCCGATCATAAATTTACGGAAAGAAGTGACAAACTCCAGATAGCTCTCATCTTCCAGCTTTGTGGGGCGGGGCAGTACGCCGATCATACCACGGTCCATATCGCTTACTCCTTGGGCATTTCGGCTGCATCGCCGATCTGATGTGTGGGGCGGCGCAAAAAGGCGCCAAAGATTCGTTCTACCATGGCCGAGCGCTCCTCAGCGCGGACGGCCAATTCAGCATCGTCCGGTACATGCGCCTCGATAGCATCGCTCACGGCGATACCTTTCTCCTCTAGCACCTTTTCCAAGACAGCTACTCTGTCACGGTGCGCATAGACAGTCGCAGACAGTTCAAGCAACGCATCGAGAATATTGTCGATCACAACATTCTCGAAATAGACACGCCCGCGCCCACCGATTTCTTGTCCCAATTGCTCGGGAACTCGCGGTTGCCTTTTCGTATCTTGGTCGGTCATTTCAACTCAACTCCTTACCATGCCTACCTTGGTGCCGAATGAATGAAGGAATGGCGACGAGCACTGGCAAACAATCCACTCTCTGGATAAATCGCATTTATCAGATAAGCTATCTGCGGTGAAAGTGCATTTCTGCGTAATGGATATTCAGCCCTATCAGGCGCGCGCCTTGCGCGAGCTCCTCGCCTCAGAGAAAATGGTGGTGGCCCCCGGCATATACGATCACATGAGCTTGCTTCTAGCGGAAAGGGCCGGCTTCAGCGCCGTTTATGCATCAGGCTATTGGGGAAGCGCCTCTGCGCTCGGTGAACCGGATGTTGGCATTGCCGGAGCTAGCGATTTTGTGCGCATTTTCGGCAGTATGGCCAACAAAAGCAGCGTACCTGTCATTGCCGATGCGGACACTGGCTTTGGTAGCCTTACCAATCTTGACCGAGCGGTGCGATCGTATGGACGAGCGGGGATTGCAGCGATGCAGATAGAGGATCAGACTTTTCCCAAAGTGTGCGGCCATGTCGGGAGAGCGGCCTCCGTTCCCGCTTCACAAATGGCGCAAAGAGTGCGCGTTGCGGTGGAAGCGCGTGGGGATGGCGACCTACTCATCATTGCGCGCACCGATGCACGGCGGAGTGAAGGACTGGAGGCGGCAATAGAACGCCTTCATTTGTATAGCGAAGCGGGCGCGGATCTGGTCTTTCTGGAAGCGCCAGAGAGCGAAGAGGAAATCGCGCAGGCCGCCGCCGAACTTGACAAACCGCTGATGCTGAACGCAGCTCATGGCGGCGTGACGCCGGTTCTGAACCCTTCCGCCTATGCTCAGCTAGGGGTAAAACTGGTGATCTATCCCGCTGGAGCACCCTTAAGCGCAGCGCAAGCGGCACAGGACTTTTATCGCAAACTCGCGGCCGATGATGCGAATATTGAGGGCGATGGCCTGTTTGATTTTCAGGAAATGTCGCGTCTCTTAGGAATGGATGACGTTATCGCTTTTCAGGATCGTCACAAAGCGCCCTGATTAAACCGCCTCCCGCAAATCGCAGGGCGCGTTCACCCTTAACCGCCAAATTCATCGCGGATGGATTGCGTATGCGCACCATGTTCGGGAACAGTCGGGTTGGCGGGTGTTGCTCCAGCGAACTGCGCGCCTGGCGCGATCACGTGCAATTCGCCGCCCTCGCTCTCGACCTTCACCGTTCGCAAATGCTCATGCGAAGCGAGACCCTCGATCGAATTGAGCCGCCCGTAAGCGATCCCGCTGGCTTCAAGCAGTTGCGAGGCCTCTTTTAACGTCAGGGAGCTGAAACGCGAGGCGATCAATCCGTCCAACTCCGCGCGATAATCTAGCCGATCCATATTGGTCGCAAAGCGCGGATCATCAGCCAATTCGGCATCCTCCATCACCAATTCGCATAGCTGTCGCCATTCCCGCTGATTTTGGACGGAGAAGATGATCTGCTGCCCGCCTTGTGTCGCATAGGCGCCATAGGGAGCCAATGAGGGGTGATTGACCCCGCTCCGAGGCGTCTCAAAATTCCCATAGCGATGCTGCAAATAAGGGACATTGAGCCAATCGGCCAAGGCATCAAAAAGCGAGACTTCGATCTGGCGGCCCTGCCCCGTTCTTTCTCGTGCAAAGAGCGCTTGAAGGATAGCAGCATGTGCCGTCATTCCCGCCGCAATATCGCAGACCGAAACCCCTACGCGCGCGGCGGATTCAGGCGTTCCCGTGATCGAGCAAAGCCCCGTTTCCGCCTGAACAATGAGGTCATAGGCTTTCAATCTGGAAAGCGGCCCTTCCTCCCCAAAACCAGAAATGGAACAACCAATCAGGCGCGGATGATCCGCCAGCAATTGCTCCATAGGCAGGCCAAGCTTTGCCATAGTGCCGGGCTTAAGGTTCTGGATCAGCACATCTGCATCTTTGATGACGCGCATCAGCAGCGCCTTATCCGCATCGCTCTTCAAATCGAGACACAGCGATTCTTTGCCCCGATTGAGCCACACGAAATAGGCGCTCTGGCCTTTGGCGAGCGTATCGTAATTGCGGGCAAAATCGCCTTCTGGACGCTCGACTTTGATGACCCGCGCGCCTGCATCGGCAAGCCGCATGGCACAATAAGGCGCAGCCACAGCCTGCTCAATCGAGACGACAAGCACACCTTCCAGATCGCCGCTCATATCAATGCCTCCATGCCAAGACGTTGGCGTATCTGTGCCAAAGTGCGGGACTGCTCATTCCCGACGATACAAATGCCTTCATCCACGCCCATCCCCGGCTTGGCGAGCATCATGTCCGCCCTCATGGCCAGCGCCACATGCACACAGGCCCGCGCTGAGATATCCGTTTCCGCGCTGGTCCCGCCGCAATAAGCACCAATACCAGCGGTTTTAGCGTAGGCGATGGCCCGCGCTGTATCAAAAAGGCTGCCCACATCTGGAGTCTTGATCTGCACCAAATGCGCCGCTTTAGCATCGCAGAAATCACGGATATCAGCGAGAGTGTTGCAATGCTCGTCAGCAACCACCTTTGCGCCTGAACCAAGTTTCTCAAGCTCGCTTACAATAGCCGCATAATTGTCCAATTGCGCTGCTTTCGAGCCATAATCCGCAGGTGCCTCGATATGGAGTTGATGATCGGGCACCGCATCGGCCGTGCGCGCAATGAACTCCGCGACCTTAGCAGGCTCTTTCGAATATCCCAGTCCTACCCATCCATACATATCGAAATGCAAGACGGGGCTATATTCAGGATCTCCCAGGTCCTGCGCGCGCGCCGCCACCCATTTGGCGTAGTCCAGAAAAGTTGCCCCATCAGGTCCAAATTTCTCACGCGAATTGATCAGACCATGGGGTAGAACATCAACCCGCTTCATCAGCATCTTGTCGACATTGAGGCGCCGATCATCACCGCTCTGCGCGAATAGAGGGATGCGTTCGGTAGGTGCGTCTAGTTCGAAAACTTGCGCCACCACTTCGGCCATAGTCAGCTTATGCGCTTGAGCAGAAGCCGAAAGCAGAGCCTGGCTCGCGCCATATTTCACCGCCAAGGGCAGCTGCAGCTCTTCGGCGAAGGCAGCATCGCAATTAGCCAGCGCATCGCAAGCATCGCGCCCAATGAGCTTTGGTGCCAACCTATCACGGACAGAATCGGCAATGCGGTTTTGCTCAAAAAGCGGATCGCGGCCCGCCGCTCCCGAATATTGCACGCTGACCATATCACCCCATGCGACTTCGCCAGTGTCTAAAATCAAACCTATGGAAAGCGCCGCAGCGGGAATACGCACATGGTCAAATCCGGCGGTTTCCGGCTCACCCACATAGGCAAAACCATCATGCTCCACGCCCCGCCGAATGGCCGCCTGATCATCATAGAAAAAGGCACCGAGCGCCGGTGCCATTATTATGCCGGTAATGTTTGTCATAGGCGCCTTTTCGACCGACAGAACGTTACAGGCACTGCCCTTGTGCCAATTTATCCGTTGGGCGGGAAAAC
>CAZAIG010000015.1:0-22647 GCA_964485135.1 uncultured Porphyrobacter sp.
ACCCGCGACCTAGCCGTTATGAGCGGCCAGCTCTAACCAACTGAGCTACAGGCCCACAGTCAAAACCTAACCCGTGTTCGCGCAATGCACGGCGGCCCCTACAGCGCCTTTTGCGAGGTGACAAGCGCTTGCGGCATCAAAAATGCACCTATCGCACAACAGAACGCATTATTTCGGCCAAATTGGTTGGTTTTACGCCTTTCTCACCGAAATAAGCGTGCACCGTCGCGATCCAATCATAGAGACGTTCAAGATCGGCATCACTGCGCACATAGGGCGTATATCCCACTGCCAATGAAGGGCTGTGGAGCGATAGGTTGATCACAGGCAAGCCTTCATCAATGGCCATATCGGCTCCGCGCAAAGCTTCCTTGATTGAGACGCCTTCTGGAGTGAGCGGTATCTTTTCCAGCATTTTCGAGCGTGCAAGAAGCCCACCAACAGCGGGAACCCTGCGCAAACGCGTTGATATCATGCCGCCTTTGTGGCGTAGCTTGCCCCAAAAAACGGTTGTCACCGGCAATTCGAGCAAGCGTTTCTCGTCATCGACCCAATAGGGTTTGAGCGGGTGCCGCGCGTAATTGGGGCCATGCCGATCGCTATAATCATAGTTGGCGCGCACAGAGGTATCCACCGCCACTCCGTTGTCGATGAGCACTTGCGCCGTATTTGGGCCCAATCCATACCTGCCCGCGCGGTAAATCAGCGGCTTGATCTCGAAATTCTCTTCAACTGCGCGGCAGAGGTTTTCAAGCTTAGCCCGCTCTAAACTGGCGGGGAGGCTTCCGGCAAAAGAGTTCGGCACATTAACAACTTCATCATGGGGAGGCGTAACCCAAGGATGCAGTTGAAGTCCGATCTCAGCTTTGCCGCGTTTTACCGCATCGCCGAGCAATTCGCATGCTGCGGGATCGCGAACAATCGGCCAATCGACCAGATACAGCGGCGAGACCTCCATATCCTCGCAAAACTGCTGAAACCGGGAGATCGCAGGGACATGTTTTACGCCGTGATCGGTGGCGCTGAACGGGCCCTCCCAATCAAATTCTTCTTCCGTATCGACCGTGAGTAACGTGCGCTGACCAAAACCAGGCGCAAATTCAGCCTCTTGCTCTGCTTGAGGCGGATCAAGCATTGATAGCGTAGAAATGGCTTTGCCCTTTTCGCGTGTTTGTCCCCGAGCCGATTAAGGCCGCGGTTGGGCTAGATTGGCTGCGCAATGGGGTCAAGCGTAGCAGGTGGTTCTGCCCAGCTTTGCGCAGCAGTGCATTTCAGCGATAAAGGGGGAGAGTGAGCTGGGCCGTGGAATCTGCAATCACAAGATCACCGCCTACAGCTTGCGCTTCCGCACGAGCTAGGCGTAGGCTAAACCCCGCTCCGAACAATCCTGCGGACAACCCTTCGCCGCTGGGTGTAACTTCGGCTGAAAAGGCATCCTTGTGAGCAAGCAATTGTTTGGGCAATTGCCATGTTACGGCCGCGCTGTCCGATGTGGTCTTTAAATCCATTTGCAGTTTTTCCGATGCACCGCAGCTGCCCACCAAACTCGCCATAATTCGCCAAATCATCGCTTCGGTATCATCGGGATTGACTGCGATCATCGCGATCTTTGCCGATTTTTTGTCCAGCTCTATCGCTGCATTGCGCGAGGCGAGCACAGCCTGCAATTGTGCGATCATGCGTTCCAATATGGGGCCAATGTCGCTCGAACCTTCTGCCAAGGACATCGCGCCGCTTTCCAGCCGAGCAAGCCGCTCCAGTTCATCAAGACCGGCAAGAATACGCGCTGAATCACCCGCTATGTTCGCTGCTAAAGCTCTGTATTCATTTGGGGCGGGGCCAAAAAGCTGCTGCTGAATGATCTCTGCGAAACCTTGCAACGCATTAACCGGCGTGCGCAATTCATGGAGGAGTTGCCTGACCCGATCAGCCTCGCTCGATGCATTATCCGAAGAGGCGTTGCACGGCCTGCGCATTCGACCGATATAGCCATGGAACCGGCCTCCGCTTCGGGCAAAGCGTGGCTCCGCATCGACTACCCAGTCGCCAGTGATCGACGGTGCACCATCGAGAGTCAGCATGGCGCCCGAAATCGGTTGATGCCGGGTAAAAGCATAGGCTGCTTCGTCACGAGAATTGGCGGCCTTTTCAAGCGATGCTTTTTGAGCTGTGCCCAATTGGCGAGGCGGGATCAGGCGCTTGCCGATCACCATGGCGGCGACTGGCCGCTCGGCCCATTCGATCCGGCCAGCAGTATCAGCGGCAAAGGCAAAGCTGGTGATCGCTTCTGCGTTACGATTGGATCGCGGCCCGGCCGGGTCATCCAGCGGAAGCCGCGGCGAACTTTCACTTGGCGCAGAGGCGGGCTCACGATCTTTACGGAACTGAGCGATGCGTTCGACCAGTTCGGCAATTTCAGACTTTTCGGTTTCTTTCGCCGAGCCGGCAGGGGGCGCTGAAGGGGGGGCACTGGTAGATGGTTTTACTCTTGGCGGCTGGACCAATTGCGTCTCGCCAGCTCCCTCTAGGGTTCGGGCCTCTGCCATTGTATCCTTATCGGATACCAATAGTGGTGCGTTTGAATTGGCAGGTTGAGGCAGGCCGCGATCGTGCACGCCCAATTGCTCAAGCACCGCCTCCGCGCCCTCGGGCAATCCCGTTTGATGTCGCATAAAGCCTCGCGCTCGTATCGGCAAATGTGGGATGAGGTCTACCCAATCCTTTTCTGTCAACTCCGCCTGAGCAATGGCGGCGGACGCTACTTCTGCCTCATCCTCGGCCAGAAATGCGACCAATTCGGGGTTATTCAATCGCCAACCCGCATCGCGCACAATGTCGGCGCGCTGTTTGACCGGAATTATTTCCGCCAAGGCCTCCAGCCGCAACCACGCGGCAGCCACTAGACTTTGATCGCTGTCTTGCGCTCTTGATGGGTCGTCCTGCCCCAGCAAATCCAATAATTGCCGGTATTGTGTGCGCGCGGCTGCTTCGCCGTCTGCGCGGTGGCGCAAAACAGTGGCAAGGCGGTCGTCAAAGAACATGATAGCGGCGGCGGACTTTCAGATGAGCAGTATAAAATAACGGACAGACGAATGCCGCGCAGAAAATTGCGGACATATCGCCCTAACAGTAACACCGCCATGCCGAAGAGCTGATGCGGGCGCGTTGCAAAGCGGGACAATTGCTGCCAATACTAATAAAATTAGCGCAATCTGCGAAAAACTGAGCGTTCATTGCTTTGGCCCGCACAGAAAGGCGGGAAACTTAGCTGATTGTATCGCGAAGAGCGCATATGTTTGGGATCGAAGAATGTGAGGCGCGAGTATGGCCAATCTTGATGATATTGATCGGCGCTTGCTCGCTGAATTGCAATCCGAAGGGCGCGTTACCAATGTCGAACTGGCCCAGCGTGTTGGTCTGACTGCGCCGCCGTGTTTGCGCCGTGTGCGCGGGCTTGAGGAGGAGGGCGTGATTCGCGGCTATCACGCCGATCTCGATCCTTCCAGCCTTGGCTTTGCAATCACGGTATTTGCAATGGTCAGCCTGAAATCGCAGGCCGAAAGCGCGCTGCGCGAATTTGAAGATCACATGGCCGAATTGGACGAGGTACGCGAAGTGCACATGCTTAATGGGGAGATCGACTTCATCCTCAAAGTTGTGAGCCGCGATTTGCAGAGCTTTCAGGAGTTTCTGACCAGCAAGCTGACGCCTGCGCCGAATGTCGCCAGCGTCAAAACTTCGCTTACGATCCGAACCGCTAAATATGAGCCCGGGGTCCCGCTTTAGGCGCTTAATTCGCGCCTCTCACTTTTGCCTATCCCACTGTGAAATAGGTCGGCGATCCTGGCCCAACTGGCAGGCCAAGGATAAACGTCCATAGATAGAAAAACACCGACCAAAAGACGATGAAGAACATCGAATAGGGCAGCATCATCGCGATCATTGTGCCCACGCCTAGGTCGCTCTTATAGCGCGTTGCCCAAGCTAAAATCAGCCCGAAATAGCTCATCATTGGCGTGATGATATTGGTCGTGCTGTCGCCAATACGGTAAGCGGCTTGGATCACCTCTGGCGAATATCCGATCAGCATCAGCATGGGCACGAAGATTGGCGCGGTGACGGCCCATTGCGCGCTGGCCGAGCCAAGCGAGAGGTTGATCAGCGCGCAGAGCAGGATGAAGAGGAAAAAGACCATCGGGCCGGTCATCCCTGTTTCGACCAGGAAATTCGCGCCTGTAACCGCCGTAATCGCGCCCAAGTTTGTCCAGCCGAAAAAGGCGACAAATTGCGCCGCAAAGAACACGAGAACGATGTAAAGGCCAAGCGAGGCGAGCGCCGCTGACATTGCGTCGATGATATCGCGGTCGGTCTTCATAGTGCCTACTGCGCGGCCATAGGCATAACCGAGCGCCACAAAGAAGATCAGGATCCACACCACAAATCCGTCAAAAAACGGGCTGTCGATCCGGTCGCCAGTCTCTGGATTGCGGAAGACGCCCCATTCGGGAATGAGCGTTAGCGCCATCAGTGCCAGTACGCCGAGCAGGGCTAGGCCCGCCCAGCGCAGCCCCTTGCGCTCATCATCGCTCACGCTTTCCATCATCCGGTCATCGAGGATGGTCGGATCAGCCTTGGACGTGTCGTATGCGCCCAGTTTGGGCTCAACGATATAGATCGTCACAAGCGAACCGATCAGAGTAATGAGGAAGGTTGAGGCGACCATAAAGTACCAGTTCGCCGTCGCTACAACGGTATAGTCGGGCGCGATCAGCCGCGCGGCCTCTTGCGTGATGCCAGCCAGCAGCGGGTCGATTGTGCCGATCAGCAAATTGGCGCTATAACCGCCTGAAACCCCGGCAAAAGCGGCTGCCATACCCGCAAGCGGATGGCGGCCCAAGGCGTAGAATATCGCGCCAGCAAGCGGGATCAGCACGACATAGCCAACTTCAGACGCTGTGTTTGAGACGATGCCCGCAAAGACAATCGCAACCGTCACCAGCTTGGGCGGCGCGTTCAAAACCATGGCGCGCACGGCGGCGGACAAAAGCCCCGATTTCTCCGCCACGCCTACACCCAGCATCGCGACAAGCACGACTCCTAGCGGCGCAAAACCGGTAAAATTGTCGACCAGCCCTGTGAAAATGCGGCGGATGCCGTCTCCATCCAAGAGGCTGACCGCGCGGATCATCCCGTCTTCGGCAACGCCCTTTGCTCCCAAGGGCCGCGGATCTTCCACCGCAACACCCATCCAACCTAGCAGGCCGGATAAGAGCACAATGCCCAATGCGAGAATGGCGAACAGAGTGACGGGATGCGGCAACAGATTGCCCAGCCACTCTACCCCGTCGAGGAAGCGCGTGAACGCGCCGCGCTTATGAGGTGCGGCGGGCGAAGTGTCCTTAGTGGCCAAAATCTCTCTCCGTTTTTGGTCTTAAGGTCTATCGGAAATGTCGGGTTTCACCGCGCTGAACACCGTGACGTGATTAGCTATCGCGCTTGTCCAGCCATTCTTCCAGCCATTTGATCGAATAATCGCCGTTCAAAATATCGTCCTGCTTCAAAAGCTCCTGATGCAGCTCGATATTGGTCGTCGGCCCTTCGACCACCATTTCTTCCAGCGCACGGCGAAGGCGCATAATGCACCCTTCGCGGTTGCGGCCATAGACGATTAGTTTGGCTATCATGGAATCGTAATAGGGCGGAATGCGGTAGCCAGCATAAAGCCCTGAATCCACTCGCACATGCATGCCGCCAGCCGGGTGATAGTAAGACACCTCGCCGGGGCTGGGCGCGAAGGTGAAAGGATGTTCGGCATTGATCCGGCATTCAATCGCGTGGCCGTTAAATTCAAGCTCATCTTGCGCGACAGAAAGCGGCTTACCATCGGCAATGCGGATTTGTTCGCGCACCAGATCTACGCCAGTGATCGCCTCTGTGACAGGATGCTCAACCTGAAGCCTTGTGTTCATTTCGATGAAGTAGAACTCGCCGTCTTCCCACAGGAATTCGATCGTGCCTGCGCCGCGATACCCCATGTCGCGCATCGCTTGCGCGCAAACCTCGCCCATGCGAGTGCGTTCTTCATCAGAGATGACGGGTGAGGGGGCCTCTTCGAGCACTTTTTGGTGGCGGCGTTGCAGCGAACAATCGCGCTCACCCAGATGGATCGCATTGCCATTGCCATCGCCAAAGACCTGAAATTCGATGTGACGCGGATTGCCGAGATATTTCTCGATGTAGACGGTCGCATCGCCAAAGGCTGCTGCAGCCTCGCTGCCCGCTTGGCTCATTAGCGTTTCGAGCTGGTCTTCGCTTTCGCAGACTTTCATGCCCCGTCCGCCGCCACCGCTGGCCGCTTTGATGATGACCGGATAGCCGACTTCGGCAGCGATCCTCTTGCCTTCTTCAGGATCGGAAACTGCGCCATCAGAGCCGGGAACCAAGGGGATGCCAAGGTCGCCAGCCGATTTCTTGGCCGCGACTTTATCGCCCATTGTATGGATATGTTCAGGCTTGGGGCCAATCCATTTGATGTCATGCGCCTCGACGATTTCAGCGAATTTGGCGTTCTCTGACAGAAAGCCATAGCCCGGGTGAATGGCGTCGCAATCACTGCATTCCGCCGCAGAGATAATGTTGGCGACATTCAAATAGCTGTCGGTGGCAGCCGGCGGGCCGATACACACCGCTTGGTCAGCGAGGCGCACATGCATTGCGTCAGCATCAGCGGTGGAGTGCACTGCAACGGTTTCGATACCCATTTCATGCGCCGCGCGGTGGATACGCAATGCAATTTCGCCGCGATTGGCGATGAGGATGCGGGAGATAGCCATGATGTGTTCCCGCTTAGCCGATCACGACAAGCGGCTGATCAAACTCAACCGGCTGGGCATTGTCGACGAGGATCGCTTTGATCGTCCCGGCTTTGTCAGCGGGGATCGGGTTCATCACTTTCATCGCCTCGACGATCAGCAAAGTGTCGCCTTTCGCAACGCTATCGCCAACATTGACGAAAGGCGCGGCACCCGGCTCGCTAGAGAGATATACGGTGCCAACCATGGGCGATTTCAGCGCGTCAGCATTGTCAGCGGGCGCGCTTTGTTCAGCGACAGGAGCCGCCGCTGACACTGGGGCTGTAGCCGGTGCAGCATGGGCGGGGGCAGCGATCGGGGCAGGCGCGGTTGCCACCACAGAGCCGCCGCCGCGTGACACTTTGATCTTGCGGTCATTGTCTTCGACTTCAATTTCAGTGAGGCCCGTTTCATTCAGCATTTCGGCAAGCTCGCGCACCAGTTTGGTGTCGATGTTCATTCCCGAATTCTGGCCCGATTTCGGGCTCGATTTCGCTTTGCCGCCAGACTTTTGTTCAGCCATGAATTTCCCTTACGTCTTGTGTTGCCCGCGTGATTATGCGCGCATCCAACCTGTGGCAAGGGATTAAGCCCTAAATGTCACCGTCAATCACGTGAGCCAGCGCAATTTCATAGCTCTTTGCGCCGTGCCCCTCGACAGTTTTGGCCGCTGCCATGCCGACATAGGAAAGGTGGCGGTATTCCTCGCGCGTTTTGGGATCGGACAAATGCACTTCGATCACCGGCACGCTTATCGCGCGGATCGCATCGAGCAGGGCGATAGAGGTGTGGGTATAGGCGGCTGCATTGAGCAAAACCGCGCGGGCGCCTGCCGCATTGGCTTCGTGCAGCCAATCCACCAGCATCCCTTCATGATTGGTCTGGCGCATGTCGATGGAAAGGCCTGCGCTGCGTGCCTGATCCTCCAGCCGTCCGGCAATATCATCAAGCGTATCAGCGCCGTAAATCTCCGGTTCGCGCAGGCCCAAGAGGTTGAGATTGGGCCCATTTAGGACATATATTTCGGTTGCATCATTACTCATACAAGCGGGATAGCGGCAATGAATGCGATATGGCAACGATTGCGGACTGCCGCCAAAGTTTACTCCGCTTGATGCGATTTTAAAAAGATCATCTCGCGAAGATGGTCTTCTTCCCCCAATTGGTATTTGGCAAGATCAGCCACCCCGATCACGCTATCCTTTTCTTCGGCCCTAGCAAGCACAATCCGGTGCGGTTTAAGGTGCTCGCCGTCCTTGACCGAGTAGAAAGCTTGGACAACCGGCTTGCTGCTGTCTTTTGTGTCTTCGTCAATCACCAACGCAAGCTTGCCGCTTTGCAGTTCAACGAAGGATCCGACAGGGTAGAGCCCAACCGATTCCACAAAATGCCTCAGGATTTCTGGATCAAACGCGCCTTCCATAGCGCGCATTTCTGCGATTGCCGCTGCCGGATCGAGCGCTTTCGTCGTCTCGGTTTTGGTCAGCATGAAGTCAAAAGAATCGCAGATCGCTGCCATCCGAGCCATGCGGCCAATATCGTCACCTTTCACCTTTGCCGGAAAGCCTTTCCCATCAAGCCGTTCATGGTGATGCAGGCATGCCTCGAGCACAGATGGGGGAAGGGTGTCATCATTTTGCAAGGCGCGGTGGCCCAATACCACGTGCTGCTGCCAAATCTTGGGACCGGCATTGCGGAAATCGCCATCCTTGGGGTCGATCCCTTGTGGTAGGTAATTCGTACCAATGTCGAGGAATAGTCCCGCCATCCCGGCTTCGCGAACCTCGCGCTCTTCCAGCTTCATCCGCCGAGCGAGCGAGATCATCAGTGCGCTGACAGCAAGCGAGTGGCGATAAACAAATTCGTTCTGCAATTTGCATCGCATCAGTCCGCCAAAGGCCTGAGGGTTGCGTTTGATGGATGTCAGTATGTCATTGATAACTGGCTCAACCGTACGCGGGTTGAGCGCCTTTCCCAAGCGGGCGGCGAGGAAAACCTTGTTGATATTGTCCTTTGCAGTTTCGGCGATCCTTTGTGCAGCGCCCAATTCCTGAGCTGTGCTGACAGGCAGCGGCTCGGGCTGCTCCACTGATTGGCGCGATTTGATTGATCCGATGCGCTGGCGTGTTCTTTGTTTGGAGGCGGAAGTGCTGGCACTTTTGGGCGCTGCTGCCCGCGGTGCTGCGGGTTTGGAGCCGCTTTCAGCTGGCGAGGCGGCAACATCTTTGCCTTTAGACGTATCGATTACAACGCCATCTAGGTTGCTGGATTTCAGAGTTTTGAGCTTGCCAGCATCATCCACCACAAACTTGGCTTTCCAAAACGGATGATCAAACCAGCTACCCTCCATCTTTTGCACGAACATTCCCAATTCCAATTCGGCAAGTTCGATACGTTTCAGCATTGAAAATGCGGGCTCCTGTCCAAGTGTTCGTTGGTTGCGGTGAGCCAGCTTTACTAAGCTTGAGCGGTGGAGAAACTGCCGCTGCAAATACAGGGGGTTTTACTAGGGCGATGGGAAAGGTGCATTTCCTGACCTACTTATCAACGCCCTTAACTTTACCCCATTGCCGCGCGGCGGTGTAGCCGAGGTAGCCGGTGCCAAACAGCGCGTATAGTGGCTCGGGAAGCCCGTTCAGATAGGCATTCATCCCGGCGGCGATATCTTTGGCTGTTGCGGGGCTAAAGGCGGCCAGTACTCCCATCGGCAGCGCCCATAAAATCATCGCATACATGACGTAGAGAAAGCTGGGACGCGCGCGGCTGGTCCATGGATCAGGGCTTTGCGCCTCTGCCACGATGGCTTTCAATTGCGCCTCGATCATCAGCATTTCCTGACTGCCTTCGAGCCGGATTAGCTCAAGCTTTGCCTTGGCGCGGGCTTCTTTGTCGGGGATGATTTTGTCGATGATGGATGCGATCGGGCCGATTAGCGTTTCGAGAATAGCCATGGGGGTGCTCCTGCGTTCGAGTCGCAAAAGAACTAACCAAATGGGTTCGTGTAGGAAAGCGAGATAACCACTAGACTAGGCGAGATGACCCATAGACCTCGCGCTCAAACGCAAGATGACCGGCGATCAATCGCTTGCTTTCGGTAAAATTCCACTGGTCGGGACGACTGGATTCGAACCAGCGACCCCTACACCCCCAGTATAGTGCGCTACCAGACTGCGCCACGTCCCGATACCAGTGGAGCGCCGCCTATAGGGGGGCGGTCAATTTCTGGCAAGCGGGTATAGTCGCGCGTCCTCTTGGGTGAAGGTCTTGCCCGAGGGCTTGTAATGCTGCTAGGCGCGCCCACTTACGGTTGAAGGGTGTGAGTTCGGATGGAAATCACACTGTTCTGACGCCGATTTATGACTCTATCTAATGGGCCTGAACTGACATGATTGAGATTTTTGCTGCCGCTGCTGGCGCTGGACCTGCACAGCCTCCTGCGTGGATGACTTGGGCGCCGATAGTGGGCATGATCCTGATTTTCTGGTTCCTGATCATTCGCCCGCAAATGAAGCGTCAGAAAGAGCATGCTGAAAAAGTCGAAGGGCTGAAAAAAGGCGATGAAGTCGTCACTGCAGGCGGTCTGGTCGGCAAAATTGCCAAGGTTGATGACACTTATGTTGATCTGGAGCTTTCCAAAGGCGTGAAAGTCAAAGCGATCAAGTCCACGATTGGCGATGTCATTCCAAAAGGCGGCACGGCGGCGAATGATTAAGCTTTTCGGCTGGCAAGCGACAAGTAAAGGCGCGCTTTAACAATGCTCGAATTTCCCCTTTGGAAAAAGATCATGCTGTGGGGCATTGCCCTTGCAGCGGCATTGGCGGCGATACCTTCGCTGACCAGCAATAGCGGCTTTCAATGGCCCAGCGCTTTGCCCGATCCTGAGATCAATCTCGGCCTTGATCTGGCGGGCGGTAGCCATTTGCTGCTGGAGGCTGAGCGCGATCAGGTTGCCGCCCAGCGGCTTGAAAATGTAGAAGAATCCGTGCGTTCTTTAATGCGCAATGCTGAACCGCGCATTCGCATTGGCGATGTTGGCACCAGCAATGGTCAATTGTCATTCCTGCTCGATGATGCGGCCAATCTGGATAAAGCGCGCGGCCTGCTTGAACCCCTGATGGCGGGCACAGGCTTGACGCCGGAATGGGAATTGTCGGTGGTGGACGGCCAGCGCATGGTCCTGACCCAGACCGATGACGGGCTCGACAATGCTGTATCCAACGCGATGGAAAGCGCGACCGAAGTGGTCCGCAAGCGGATCGACGCGCTTGGCACGCGCGAGCCAACGATTATCCGGCAGGGCGACACACGCATCGTGGTGCAAGTTCCCGGCTTGCAAGACCCCGAAGAGCTAAAGGCGCTGCTGGGCCAGACAGCCAAGCTTGAGTTTAAGCTCGTTGATCTCAATGCTTTACCCAGCGATGTTGCAGCAGGGTCTGCTCCGGCGGGCGCGCAAATCTTCCCCTATGCTGCTGGGACACCGGGCGAGGGCACGAGCATAGCCGTGCGCCGCCTCGGCGGCATTCGCGGTGACAGCCTGACCGATGCGCAGCCGGGCGTTGATCCAGAGTCGAATGAAAGCGTCGTCAATATCACTTTCGATTCAGATGGGGGACGCAAATTTGCCAAGCTGACAACCGAAAATGTCGGTAAGCCTTTTGCGATTATCCTTGATGAAGAAGTTCTCTCCGCGCCCAATATCAACGAACCAATCCAAGGCGGACAAGCGCAAATTTCGGGTAGTTTCACCCCTGAAACCGCCAACCAGCTTGCGATTTCGCTGCGCTCTGGCGCTTTGCCGGTGGATCTGACCGTGATCGAAGAACGTTCGGTTAGCGCTGAGCTTGGCCAAGACTCCATCGAACGCGGGCTTCTTGCGCTGATGGTCGGTTCGGTGGCCGTTGTCGCTTTGATGATTGCGACCTATGGCCGGTTTGGCATTTATGCCACCGGCGCGCTGATCATTAACGTGCTGATGGTGCTGGGGATCATGGCGATCTTCAACTTCACACTCACACTGCCGGGCATTGCCGGTTTCGTGCTGACCGTTGGCGCGGCGGTGGATGCGAACGTGTTGATCAACGAACGCATTGGTGAAGAACGCAAACGTGGGCGCAAGATTATTGCTGCTGTGGAAACGGGCTATAAAGAGGCCAGCCGCGCGATTTACGATGCGAACATCACCAATTTTATCGCTGGCGTTTTGCTCGTGTCATTCGGTTCGGGCCCCGTGCGCGGCTTTGCGATTGTTCTAATCATCGGCCTTGCCACCAGCGTCTTTACCGCTGTTGTTATGACCCGCATGTGGGTTGCAGGTTGGCTGCGCAAGGCGCGGCCCAGTGAACTGAAGATTTGAGGGGTTTTGCGATGAGATTGCTCAAACTTGTTCCTGACAACACCAATATCCGCTTTCTTAAACTGCGGATGCCGTTCCTTGTGGTCAGCATCCTGCTGATCATCGCAAGCTGGGCGCTTGTCCTTACCAAAGGTATCAATTTCGGCGTCGATTTTGTCGGCGGGCAAGAAGTGCATCTGACCTTCACCGATATGGAGCAGGCGCCCGTCGCTGATCTGCGGACATCGGTGGGCGAGCTGGGTTATGGCACGCCTGTCGTGCAGGAATTTGGCGCGCCCAACGTCGTCTCGATCCGAGTGCCTTTGCCCGAGGATGCCGAAGGAACGCCGGGTGCCGCGACCGAAATCGGCAACTCTGTAATCGCTGAGATCAATAAGAACTATGACAATGTTCGCGCCGACAGCAATGAAACTGTGTCAGGCAAGGTTGCCGAGGAGTTCCAGCAGAGTGCGGTGCTAGCCTTGCTTGCCGCTATGCTGGCCGTGGCGCTCTATATTTGGGTGCGGTTCGAGTGGCAATTTGGCGCAGGCGCTTTGTTTGCCTTGTTCCACGATGTCTCGCTGACACTCGGGTTTTTCTCGCTGTTCCAGCTGGAATTTGGCCTACAGATTATTGCGGCGATCCTGACGATCATCGGTTACTCATTGAATGACACAATCGTCGTCTATGACCGCATCCGCGAGAATCTGAAGAAATATCGCAAGATGCAGCTCGTTGAATTGCTCGATCTGTCGATCAACGAAACGCTGGCGCGCACGGTGATGACATCCTTGACGCTGCTGGTCGCTTTGATCCCGCTGCTCGCTTTTGGGCCCGCTAGCCTGTTCGGTCTGGTCGCGGCAATCACTTTCGGCTTATTTGTCGGGACATACAGCTCGGTCTATCTCGCCGCGCCGGTGCTGATCTGGCTGGGCGTGACATCCGATAGCTTTGTTCCGCAAGAGACAGAGGCTGATAAGCAAGAGCGCAAGGCGCGCGAGGAATTGGGCGGGCAGCTTTAAGGCTCTTCCCTAGTTTTCGTTACTTAGCCGGTCCAAATGGGCTGCCAATGTGGCACCATTGTTCTCCCAGCTAAACTGGCTGACGGCTGAGCTAACGAGTTGAGCGGGCGGCATGTCGGCGAGCAAATCCTTGATTCCCTTGGCAATTCTGTCCGCATCGCGCGCCACCAACCGCCCGGCCTCTGGCGATGTGAACAATTCGCCCGCGCCGCCCACATTGCAGGTGACGCACGGCGTTCCGCAAGCCAGCGCTTCGACCCAGGCGTTGGCGAGCCCTTCGCTGGCGGTGGGCAGCACCATAATATCGGCCGCAGACAAAATCACGGGCATCACATCATGATCCAGCGACCCTGCGAAGTGGACGCGGTCCGTTAATCCCAGTTCGCCGCAGCGGCTGCGCAATAGAGCTTCATCCTCGCCTTTGCCGACCAAAATAAGGCGCGAATCCGGTATTTGCGTCATCGCTTCAAGGATGAGACTTTGCCCCTTGCGCTCTATCAGAGCGCCAACCGATACGAACAGCGGAGCATCAGCGGGTAGGTCAAACTCCAGCTGCTTAGCCAATGTCGGGCGCAGGCTAACATTGTCCAGCGGGCGAAACCGGTCGCGGTCAAGTCCGGTGTAGTGGATGGTGATTTTGTCGCGGTCGATGCCGAGCGCAGCCATTTCGCCTGCCAAATTCTCCGATACGGCGAGCAAGCCCGCCGCTTTGTCCGCTGCCTCTAAGATTTGCTTTTTGCCAAAGTCCATCGCGCCCCACAGATTGATGTCGGAACCGCGCGCTTTGATCGAAACCGGAATGCCCATTTGCTCGCCAATGCTCGCAGCCGCTGGGCCATCAGGGTAGAAGAACTCTGCATCGATCACGTCGATCGGGTCGCGCGCATGAATCTCGCGGACTAACGGCAGAACGGTGCGGGCAATCGCTTGCGGGTTCCGCCGCCCGCCGACTTTCGGCAGCAGAGTAAAGCGGGGACGGTGCACGGTGATGCCGCCTTCGACTGCGACTGGCGGCAGATCGGCCAGCGGACGATAGCGCCCAAGCGCTAAGGGCGGCAGGCCAATCGGATTGAGGACGGTGACGCGCCAATCGCCGCGCTTTGCCAAAGCTTCTAGCGAGCGCGCTACGAAAGTGCCGAAACGCGGGTTGACCGGATTGGGGTAGAGCGTGGCCATGGCGAGGACATGCTTCATCGGAGCGTGTTTTTGTCCAGGATCGCTCATAATGGACGCACCAGCATTTGTGCGACCGCAATCCATGGCGGATTATCGACCACTTGTTGCTTCTGTCCTGCACCGGGCGGCAAAATGCCCATCAAAGTGCCTTTGCGGTCAATCAGCCTGCCAAAGGCGAAGCGCCCGCCGGGCTTTGGCACCAGACAATCGCGATTGATCGCGCGGGCTGCATTATCTGGCGCAAGCTGTTCCAGCCAGAGCATATCGCCGGGGCGAAATTCGCCGACGCTCTCCTCAATCGACAGAACCATATGCGCAGCCGCGTCCGTATCTCCGCTCGCTAGCTCGGTTGGCAGCACAGCCTCGCGCTGCTTGGTCAGAGCTTCCGGGCCGCTGCTGTGCAAAGTCGCAACGACCATCGCCTGCGCACCATTATCTGATCGCACCAATGTTTCAGGATCGACGCCAAGCGCGGCGGCAATGCGGTCCATCCATTTGATTGAGAGATTGCGCATGCCCGTTTCCAGCCGCCCAATGGTTTGCGCAGTGGTTGGCGGATCGCATGCCTCAGCCAAATGGGCCAAAGTCATGCCCTTAGCTTTGCGAATGTCTCTGATGCGATTGATCATATGCCTGCGCCCCTTTGGAAAATACGCGTGAGTGACTTCGATAACCAATATGGTGATTTTTCTTTCCTACAATAACCGATCGATTGCAAGAGGGGATTTGGGATCACCATCAGGAGCAGTTTTTATGAAGCGCCAATTAGCTGAACGCGAACTCACCGTCGAAGGGCCGCTCAAGGGCAGCGGAGCGAAGCGCAATAAACGCAGCGTTACCGTCAATCTGGCCGAATCTCCGCTTAGCTGGCTGCATTCGCGCGGCCATTTGGACGACCGATTGTTTGATGCGGGCGAACGTTTGCGTGCCGACTATGAACGGGCGCAAATGGGAGCCAGCGTGACGATGCGCTGGGATCCGGTGCGGGCCAAGACCACGGGCGAGGGCAGCATGGAGCATGCCGAGCGGCAGCTTGCAGCGAAGCAGCGCTTTGATGCTGCTCTGAAAGAAGCAGGCAGGGGGCTAGAAGATGTTTTGTGGCGCGTAGTGTGCGCCGGTGAAAGCTTGCCCGCAGCTGAGCGCACGCTTGGCTGGCCAGCACGCAGCGGGAAATTGGTGCTCAAACTGGCGTTAGATCGGGTCGCTGACTTTTACCGCATCAAATGAGGCGGATTTTGTTCCTTATGACAGTGTCCCAACTGTCCCGTTCAAATTGGACTTAGGCGAGTGCAACACGCACTTGTTTGCGCAGAACGGGCAGGACATCGGCCTCGAACCAAGGGTTCTTCGCCATCCACATACGGACCCGCCATGCTGGGTGCGGAAGCGGAAGAAAGGGTGTGTAATCAGCGTTTTGGCGCACGCGGTCGGTCAGGGACATGCGCTTTGTCTGCGGCAGATAATACGCCTGAGCGTAGCTGCCAACCAGCAGCGTCAGGCGCACATTGGGCAGGTTTTCCAGCACGCGGGCGTGCCATTCGGCTGCACATTCCTTGCGCGGGGGCTTGTCTCCGCCAGACGCTTTGCCGGGATAGCAAAAGCCCATCGGGACAAGTGCAATTGTGTCCGGATCATAAAACTGCGCTTTGTCCATGCCGAGCCATTCGCGCAAGCGGTCGCCGCTGTCATCATCCCACGGGACGCCGCTGGCATGGACTTTGGAGCCGGGGGCTTGGCCGATGATGCAGATGCGGCTCTTGGCAGAGAATTGCACGACGGGGCGCGGTTCGTGCTCAAGTTGCTGCGCGCAAATCCGGCAAGCGGCGATCTCTGCGTGAAGCCGTTCAGCAGGCCCAGCGGCGCTCATCCTTCTGCCCGCTCAGCCAGCTCTAGCCAGCGTTCCTCCGCTGTGTCTTTCTCGGCTCGCGCATTCTCTAAACCCTTGGTGATATTGGCAAATTTCTGAGGGTCGGAGGTGTAAAGATCGGGGTCGGCAAGGATCGCCTCACCCTTGGCAATAGCGGCTTCAAGCTCTTCGATACGGGCAGGCAGTAGCTCGTAATCGCGCTGATCCTTGTAAGACAGCTTGCTCGGTTTCGCAGCTGGCTTTGGATCACCTGACGGCTTGTCAGACTTTGGCTTTGCTTGCCGTCTGGCAGTGAGCTTTTGCCGCTTCGCCTCCCAATCCTCATATCCGCCAGCAACCACATCGACCCGGCCTGTACCGTCGAGGCCAAGCGTCACGGTGACTGTGCGGTCGAGAAAGTCGCGATCGTGGCTGACGATCAGCACTGTGCCTTCGTAATCCGCGATCACTTCTTGCAACAGGTCGAGCGTTTCAAGGTCGAGATCATTGGTCGGCTCATCGAGCACAAGCAGGTTTGACACGCGGGCAAACTCGCGGGCGAGGAGAAGGCGCGAACGCTCGCCGCCGGACATCGTATCAACCTTGGTATCGACGATCTTGGGATCGAACAGGAACTCTTTGAGATAGCCTTGAACATGCTTGCGTGCGCCGCGCACATCGATCCAATCGCCGCCCTCTGCCAGCACTTCGCGCACGGTCCGACCGCTTTCCAGCAGGCTGCGTTGCTGATCAATCATTACGCCGGACAGCTTGTTGGAGCGGGTGACGTGTCCGCTATCGGGCGCCAGCTCGCCGGTCAGCATCTTAAGCAGCGTTGTCTTGCCAGCGCCATTGCCGCCGACAATGCCGATGCGGTCACCGCGCTGAATGCGCAGGGAGAAGTCCTTGATCACTGCGCGATTCTGCCCATTGGCATCATAGGTCTTGGAGATTCCCTCTGCGACGATCACCGATTTGGATTTGAAATCGGCATCGCTGGAGAGCTTAAGCTTCGCTGATCCGCTGTCAGAGATCATCGCTGCGCGCGTGGCCCGCATCTCCCACAGCTTCTCCAGCCGCCCTTGGTTGCGTTTGCGCCGCGCGGTGACGCCGCGCTCCAGCCAATGCGCCTCAAGCTTAAGCTTGGCATCGAGCTTTTCAGCCGCGCGGGCTTGCTCAGCATAGACCTGCTCTTCCCAGGCTTCATATCCGCCAAATCCCACTTCCTTGCGCCGCATACCGCCCCGGTCGAGCCACAAGGTCGCATTGGTCAGCCGCTTAAGGAAGGTGCGGTCGTGGCTGATTGTGATGAAGGCGCCCTTATACCGCTTCAGCCAATCCTCTAGCCAATCAATCGCGCTGAGGTCGAGATGGTTTGTCGGCTCATCCAGCAGCAGCAAATCGGGGTCTTGCGCCAATGCGCGGGCAATCGCTGCGCGGCGTTTCTCGCCTCCGCTGGCGGTGGCGGCATCACGGTTCATATCAATGCCGAGCTGGCCTGCGATGCTTTCCACTTCGTGAGCGGTGGGCGCGTGATCGCCATTGTTCCCATCGGCGAGCGCGAAATCCATCAGCGTATCGCAGCCGGAAAAATCGGGCTCCTGCTGAAGGAAAACGATCCGCATATTGGGTTTGACAGAGCGCTTGCCTCGATCCGCTTCAATTTGATCATCGATCATCTTAAGCAGAGTGGTCTTACCCACCCCATTGCGCCCGATCAGCGCAAGCCGGTCGCGTGGGCCTATATGCAGCGTGATGTCTTCAAACAGCCAGCGACCGCCCTGCTGAAGGCTAAGGTTTTCCCAGGAGAGGATCGGAGGCTGCGCCATAAACGGGGCAGTTAGAGCGTGTCTGGACGCTTCACAAGCTAATATGCTCGCATACTGGCGTTACACCGGTTAATGCCCCTGAACACCCCGCAACGCGCGCATTCAGTGCTTGTTCAAGGCGCGAAGTGTAGGCAAGAAGGCATGATGACTAAAGCGCTCTCAATCAGCATCGCCAAAGGGCTTGTAATCGCCGCAATCGCTTTCGCCGCAATGAACCTCGCCGCGACCGGTTCAGACTATGGTGCTGCGCATGCCAAGCAGTCGCAATCCCAGTCGCAGACCGATCAGAGCAAAGCCCGCATGGAAATGCAGGCGGGCAATGTGCTGTCCCTGCGCCAGATTGAACGCCGCATCCTGCCCAAGATGAAGGGCAGTGAATATCTTGGTCCGGCTTACGACTCGGCGGCGCGAGCATACCGGCTTAAGTTCATTAAGAACGGGCGCGTTTCTTATGTCGATGTAGATGCAAGAACGGGTAAGATTATCAACCGTTCGCGCTGATTCACGCCGATAAACTGACGCGCGCGCTTGACGGCTATGGCGCAAACTTCCAACACCCTTCTCAAATGCTTTAGGGCCAAGTTTTACGGAGTATTGGTGAATCATGCGGATCCTAATTGTCGAAGACGAACCGACACTGGGCCAGCAGCTCAAATCGACGCTTGAGCAAACCGGTTATGCTGTGGACCTGTCCACCGATGGCGAAGATGGCCACTTCCTTGGCAGTACTGAGGAATATGATGCCGTTATCCTCGACCTTGGTCTGCCCGAGATAGACGGGCTGACTGTGCTGGGCATGTGGCGCAAGGAAGGCCGCGATTTTCCCGTGCTAGTTCTCACCGCGCGCGATAGCTGGTCTGATAAAGTCGCGGGACTTGACGCTGGCGCTGATGATTATCTCGCCAAACCGTTCCAAACCGAAGAGCTGATCGCTCGCCTGCGCGCGCTTATCCGCCGTGCATCGGGCAATACATCGTCTGAATTGACTGCGGGCGATGTCCGGCTGGATACGCGTTCTGGCCGTGTTACGCTCAGCGGAGAACCGGTTAAGCTGACCGCGCAGGAATATAAGCTGCTGTCTTACCTCATGCATCACAAAGGTAAGGTAGTGAGTCGGACTGAGTTAATCGAACACATCTATGATCAGGATTTCGACCGCGACTCGAACACTATCGAAGTGTTCGTGACCCGCATCCGCAAGAAGCTTGGCGCAGAGGTAATTACAACGATCCGTGGCCTCGGTTACAGTCTCGACGACCCCCAAGACGCGCCAAGAGCAAACTAGCTCAGACGTCGCCGGCAATGATCCGGCGGATCAGCGCGGATCGGAGATGGAGGCTTCGCCAAAGAATGGCGATGGCAATAGTTCTGCCGCCACCGGCGGCGTGACGCGCTGGTTTGGTAGTCCGGAAAAACGCAATCTAGAAAGTCAGGGGTCGCTCGCCCGCCGAATGGCGCTGATTGCGGCCGGCTGGATCTTCATATTGCTGCTGGTGGGCGGGATCGCTTTGGAAAGAACGCTATCGAGCCAGGTTGAGAGCAATTTGGACGACCGGCTCAACTACATGCTGACAGCGATGATCGCTTCGGCAGAAGTTGATCCAATGGGAGAGGTGTTCTTCAATCGCTCGCTCGGTGATCAGCGGTTTTTGGAGCCCAATAGCGGGCTTTATTGGCAGATCAGCGGCGAGGGTTTTGAACCCTATCCCTCACGCAGCCTTTGGGACCGGACGCTGACGCTTGAACGCAGTCAGATTGGTAATGATGCCTATTTCTACGACTCCGATCAGTACGAAGGCGAACCGATAAGGATCGGCGAACGCTCCGTGATCTTGCCGGGCAGCGAGACGCGCTGGACCTTTGCTGTAGCCTCGGCAAAGGATGAAGTGGATGCACAAATCACTCGCATTCGCTCTATCCTGGCTTGGAGCTTTGCAATTCTCGGCCTTGGCCTGTTCATCATGGTGATGCTGCAAATCCGCTATGGTCTGTCGCCTTTGCGGCGTGTGCGTGCCGCGATTGTCAATCTGCGCTCGACCGGTGCGAATAGGATTACCGAGCCTTTGCCGTTAGAAGTGCAGCCGCTGGTGCAGGAGCTGAACGGGCTGCTCGAACATTCTGAGCGTCAAGCGGAGGAAGCCCGCCGCCACGCAGGCAATTTGGCGCATGCTTTGAAAACGCCGCTAACGGTGCTCACCAATGCCGCAACGGCGCGCGACCCGGAGCTAAATAGTGCCGTGTTTCGCGAGACTAAGGTCATGCAGCGTCATGTCGATCACCATCTGGCGCGGGCAAGGGCGGTCGGTAGGCGAGCGATTGGCCTAGCCCGAACGCCGGTGCGTGAGAGCGCTGATGCGGTGCAGCGCGCAGTTGAGCGGCTCTATCCGCAAAGCCGGTTTGATGTCGCTGGCGGGCGACAATCCATGGTTTCTATTGAACGTCAGGATTTGGATGAGATCCTCGGCAATCTGATCGAAAACGCCGCAAAATATGGCGGGGGCAGCGTGTTCGTCACTCTCGATGCAGAAGATGAAAGCGAGCAATGCGTCATCTGGGTTGAGGATGACGGAATGGGTATTCCGGCTGAACAGCGCGAGGCAATTTTTGATCGGGGCGCTCGGCTGGATACGGGTAAGCCGGGCACCGGTCTTGGTTTAGCGATTGTACGTGATGTGGCCGAGATTTACGGCGGTGGCGTAGAGCTTCACGAAAGCGAAGACTTGGGCGGCTTGCTGGTTAAACTTAGCCTGCCCAGAGCCAGCTTGGGCGCGAATTTAGAGGCGGGTTAGCGCCTCAATTCCCGCGCGCCTTTTCATGGTGGCGGATCACCTCATCGATAATAAAGCGCAGAAACTTCTCGCTAAACTCCGGGTCAAGGTCGGCGTCTTCTGACAATTTGCGAAGGCGTTCGATCTGGCGCCTTTCCCGATCTGGATCAGCAGGCGGCAAAGTTACCTTGGCTTTATGCTCACCCACAGCCTGAGTGATCCGAAAACGCTCCGCCAGCATGTGGATCAAGGCGGCATCGATATTGTCGATGCTCTTGCGGAAACTGGCCAAGACCGGGTCTGGCTCAGGCGTTGAGGCTTCTGCGTTGCGCGCAGTCGAATGATCGTTTGACATTATTCATCAGGCTAGCAGCAATTCCACGCTTGCCAAGCGCGCATTGGCAGAGCATGTGAAATGGCATGAGCGCCAAGGTTATTCCCTTACCCCGTAAACGGCCCACCCTTGATCCCATGCTCGCGCTAACCGCGCAGGGGATGAATGATGTGAACGCTGTTATTCTGGAGCGGATGCAGAGCGAAATTCCGCTGATCCCGCGGCTGGCCGGGCATTTGATCTCTGGCGGTGGTAAGCGTTTGCGCCCGATGCTGACATTGGCGGGCGCTGAACTGGTCGGCTATCAAGGGGACCGGCATCACAAATTGGCGGCGGCAGTGGAGTTTATTCACACTGCGACTTTGCTGCATGATGATGTCGTCGATGGTAGCGAGCTGCGCCGGGGCAAGGCAGCGGCGAATATCATCTTTGGCAATCCCGCCACCGTTCTGGTCGGTGATTTTCTCTTCAGCCGCGCGTTTGAACTCATGACCGAGGACGGCAGCCTGAAAGTGCTCAAAATCCTCAGCAATGCCAGCGCCGTGATCGCAGAGGGCGAGGTTGCTCAGCTTACCGCGCAGCGCCAGCTTGATACAAGCGAGGATCGCTACCTCGATATTATTGGCGCAAAAACGGCAGCTTTGTTTGCTGCTGCTAGCCAGATTAGCGCGGTTGTGGCTGAATGTGACGAGGCAAAAGAGCGAGCGCTCGAGGATTATGGCCGCAATCTGGGCATCGCATTCCAACTGGTTGATGATGCGATTGATTACGACTCCGATGCAGCCGAAATGGGCAAGGATCAGGGCGATGATTTCCGCGAGGGCAAGATGACTTTGCCTGTCATCCTAGCCTTTGCGCGCGGGGATGAAGACGAACGCAAGTTCTGGAAAAGCGCGATCGGCGGTCACCGGACATCCGATGCTGATCTGGCCTACGCCATAGCTCTTATCGACAAGCACAATGCGCTGGATGATACGCGGGCACGGGCGCAGCATTTTGCGCAGCGGGCGATCGATTCGATTGCGATCTTCCCCGAAAGCAAAGCGCGCAGCGCCATGGCAGAGGCGGCCCAGTTCGCGGTTGCGCGCGGGTACTAGGACATTCTGCCGTTCATACTGAGCTTGCCCGAGGGTGAGCTGGCGGGGTAATCGTGTTTCGACAGGCTCAGCACGAACGGATTCCAATTGAACGACGCATTGCCTATCCTTGATATTCTCGGCGATCTGAAGTCTGCGCTCGCAAAAGAAGGCACGGCGGTTTTGGTTGCGCCGCCCGGTGCGGGTAAAACGACCGCTATTGCGCCCGCCTTGCTAGATCAAGAATGGTGCACAGGCACTATCATTCTCACATCGCCGCGCAGGGTTGCTGCCCGCGCCGCTGCGGAACGTATGGCGCAAATCTTGGGCGAAAAGCCGGGCGAGACTGTGGGCTATCTAACTCGGCTCGATACCAAGCAATCGGCCAAAACGCGCATTCTGGTCATGACCGA
>CAZAIG010000015.1:22747-25528 GCA_964485135.1 uncultured Porphyrobacter sp.
TAACTCGGCTCGATACCAAGCAATCGGCCAAAACGCGCATTCTGGTCATGACCGAGGCGATTTTTGTGAACCGGTTGGTCGATGACCCTGAGCTTTCGGGCGTATCCGCAGTGCTGTTTGATGAAGCGCATGAACGCCATCTCGACAGCGATCTGGGCCTCGCACTGACATTGGAGGCTCGCAGCATCCTGCGCGAAGATTTGCGCGTGCTGGTCATGTCGGCGACCATCGATGGCGCGCGCTTCGCTAAGCTGCTGGGCGACACTGCGCCGGTGATCGAGAGCAAGGGGCGCAGCCATCCGCTGGAAATTCGTTGGCTGGGCAGTTCGCCGCAGATGCGGCTGGATGAAGCCATGACGTCAGCGATTATGACCGCTTGGCGAAAGGAAGCGGAAGGCGATATTCTCGCCTTTCTTCCCGGCGTCGGCGAGATTGAGCGGGTGCGCGAACGGTTAGAAGCGAAACTGCCCGAAACGCCGATCCTGCCGCTTCATGGACAGGTTGATCCCGCCGCGCAGCGCACCGCTATTCAGAGCGATCCTGATGGCCGGCGCCGAATTGTGCTCGCCACAGCGATCGCGGAGACATCGCTGACCTTGGACGGCGTGCGCATTGTCGTTGATAGCGGCATGGCGCGGATGGCAGAGCATGACCGCGCTGCTGGCACGACTCACTTAGTCACAAGGCGGGCTAGCCAAGCGGCTGCGACGCAAAGGGCAGGGCGCGCGGCTCGGCAAGGGGTAGGGACAGCGTACCGCCTTTGGGAAGAGGGCGGGCACGGCGGCAGGCCCGAGTTTGCGCCGCCAGAGATTGAGACGGTCGATCTGACCCCGCTAATGCTGAAATTGGCGAAATGGGGCACGCATGATCCCGCCTCGCTTGCATGGCTCGATACCCCGCCAGAGGCTTCGGTTGCGGCGGCGAGTGATAAGCTGCGCAAATTGGGCGCGCTTGATGAAAATGGCGCGATTACGCCGTGGGGCAGTAAGATCAGCCAGTTGCCCATGGACCCTGTCGCAGGCGCTGCAGTGCTGTTTGGCGCTAAGGCAGGTCAAGGCGAGGCGGCTGCTCAGCTGGTCTTGCTGATGCAAGAGCGCGGGTTAGGCGGGCGAACCGAAGATTTGCTTGCGCGGTTGGACCGGTTTCGCAGTGAACGCGGGCGGCGCGCTGATGCTGCGCGAAAACTGGCAGCGCGCTGGGCAAAGGCGGCGGAAAAACTGGTTACCCGCGCTGAGCAAGATCAGCCGAACCCCGCGCTGTTCCTCGCTTTTGCTATGCCTGACAATATCGCGCGGCGCAGGGGCGCATCAGGCGAGCATTGGCTGTCGGCTGGCGGGCGCGGCTACACTCTTGATCCCTCATCGCCTTTGGCGCGGGCGGAATGGCTGGTGATAGGCGATGCTGTGGGGCAGGCGAAGGGCGCTCGGATCACTGCAGCAGCAGAGCTGTCGCAAGCAGAGGTGGAGGAAAGCCTCCACGCCCTCATCGAAAAGCGCTCCATCATCCGCTGGAATGATACTGAAAAACGGGTTGAGACCCGGCTGGAGCGGCGATTGGGCGCGATCACATTGGCGAGCGGCCCGGACCCTGAACCAGACGGCGCGGCGATTGTGGATACCCTTGTCGATAAAGCCCTGGATAAGCTGGGGGAATTCGTTCCCGCCGACCTGCTTGCGCGCGGTAAATTTGCTGGGATTGAGGCTCTCTCGCAAGAGGCTCTCAAAGCCAGCGCCGATCTTTGGCTCAGGCCGCTGTTACAGGGACGCCGCGATCTCAATCTGTCTAAGGGTAAGGTGGCTGAAGCGATCATAAACGCGCTCGATTGGAACGCTCAGCAAAATCTCAAAACCGCTGCGCCGCGTGAGTTCACCTCACCTGCGGGAACGCGGCATCCGGTGGACTACGTGGGCGAGGATGCACCCAGTGTCGAGGTCCGCGTGCAAGCCCTGTTTGGTCTGGAGGCACATCCGATGATTGGAACCAAGCCCTTGCTGCTCAAACTCACCAGTCCAGCGGGGCGCCCGATCCAATCAACCCGTGATCTGCCCGGATTTTGGCGCGGGAGCTGGGATGATGTGCGCAAGGATATGAAGGGGCGCTATCCCAAGCACCGCTGGCCGGATGAACCTTGGAACGAAAAGCCGAGCCTAAAGACCAAGAACGCGTTTCGTGATTAGGCTTCAGGCGCCAGCGTTCGTGTCCACTCACTCGGCTATCCTCGCTTTTCCGCCATTCTGGCGCATCGCTGCGGGCGGGCACTTGCCCTTGCGGTGCTTCGCACCGAATTCTGCTTGATTTTAGCGGGGAATTGAAGAAATAGACGCTTATGCCTGCACGTATTTACCAACGCCCCAAGAACGCGATGCAATCGGGTAAGGCGCGCACCGATGATTGGGTACTCGATTTTGAGCAATCCGAGGCGCGTAAAGCCGATCCGTTGATGGGTTGGACTGGCAGCTGCGATACACAAGCGCAGGTTTCGCTCAACTTTCCCAGTCAAAAGGCGGCAAGAGCTTATGCCAAAAAGCATGGAATTGTCGCGCGCGTTCATGCAACGCCCAGTAAATCACTGAAAATTCAAGCCTACGCCGACAATTTCAAGTAAACAGCTTGCGCATTTTGCTGCTTGAATTCTGATCGCTTGCCCGCCATATGCTCGGGCGGGAGTCGGGTGGACGTTTGCGTTCGCTCACCGGGTCAGGTCCGGAAGGAAGCAGCCCAGGTGGATTGCGGCGGGTCGCTCGGCTCCTTTGTCAGATTCGGCTCCGGCCCGTCTCCCCC
>CAZAIG010000016.1:0-25428 GCA_964485135.1 uncultured Porphyrobacter sp.
GGAAATCGGAACGCGTTCATCGACGAGCCCGAACTCGCTGAATTGCTCTACGGCGGCGCATGTGCGGCACCAGCGGCAGCGACGCTCGCTGCGCGGACGACGTTCTCGACACTTGAGAATCCCGTCCGCATCGCCACGTGGAACATCGCAAATCTACATCACGAGACCGGCGTCGGTCTACGTGGTTCTGCCCTTCCTCGTGACGACGAAGACTACGCTCGCCTCGCAGAAGTTGTAGTTTCGATGGATCTCGATATTGCGGCGTTGCAGGAGATTGGGTCGCCAGACGCCTTGGCGCGGGTCTTTCCTTCAGAGGACTATCACCTCGTTATGTCCGATCGCTATAGGGCGGGCGCCGAGAACGCCCCCGCAGAAGACCGCGACATCTATACTGCTATGGCGTTCGCGAAAGACAGATTTCCGGAGATGCCGGCTGTGAGCACGTTCGAAGCGCTCGGCATTGACCATGTGGGATTTGATCGGGATGGAACGCCGAGCATTCGGCCTACTCGGGCTGGTATGATAACGGAAATCCAGCTTGGAGGCGAAATTGTCAAGATCCTCAATGTGCATCTGAAGTCCTCGTGTCACAGATACGCATTATTTCCTATCCAGGATCAGAACGCTTCCGGAGAACCCTACAGGTCTCGTTTCGACTGCAGAACGCTCGGGGCACAACTCAACATCCTGGAAAGCTGGCTCGAACAGCAGGCGGCGCAAGGCACTGCCACGATTGTCTTGGGTGATTTCAACCGTGACATGAATGCGGTGACTGAGCTGGGTGAACCCCTCGACGCATTCTGGCGTGCTCTCAATGATGGAACCCCAAACGCTCTCGAATTTGCAAAAGGTCCCTTAGGAATTGACGAAGTGTGTTGGCCCTATCACGGCGATCGATTTAAGGACCACATTGATTTTGTCGTATGGGACACACGCGTGAGCGAATTGGCCAGTGTCGCAGGTCCCATTAAACTGACTATGGGGCACGAGAGAGATCCAAAATACGCTACGATTCCCGATCCTGAAAACCCTGGGCGAACCATTCGGCAAAGGCAGAAGCTGTCTGACCATTGCCCGGTCGTAGTGGAAATTGGAAACTGAGGAGACAGATTATGAGTACACCACACCCTCTTTATGATGCGAAGCTTTCCGATTTGGACATCGCGGTGTTCGACCTAGAAACCACCGGGCTTTATGCCTCGCGTGACGCCATTATCCAGGTTGCGGTCGTTCGAGTTAACGCTGGTGTAATCGGTGACCACTGGATGACGCTCGTTGACCCAGGCGATAGCCATCGCCCAATTCCTGAATTCATCGAGGATTTCACTGGCATCGAAGACGGCCAACTTGACGGCCAGCCCGACCTGAATTCAATGATGACAAGCTTCGATGGTTTTGTTGAGACGCGGGTCGTCGCTGGGCACAACGTGGCGCGCTTCGATCTTGGCTTTATCCGGCGCGCTGAAATACGGACGGGCATTGAGGTTCAGTCCGACTACTTCATCGACACGTTGAAAGTCATGAGGCGTCTGCATCCCGATTTGGAGAGTAAATCGCTGTCCGCATGTGCGACGCACTACGGCATCCCCTATGATCCGAACAATTTGCATGACGCGCTCGTCGACACACGTTTAGGTGCGGAAGTCATGTTGAAGCAAATCGCGGAACTCGCCGACCGCGATGTCCATACCTTTTCCGACATGCTGCAGTTCTTGAGCTGATATAGCTCGCGATTTGCGGGTGTCGCGATGCAATACCTAACGCGGCCAATGTACAGAGACGGAGGCCCTGCGGGCTCGGATGTACAAGGGTCGGGAAGGGCTTTCGATTTACCACTCGCGCACGAGTTACCTAACCACACTGGTCTTTACGCTCAGGGTCTACACGACTTGCGCGACCTGGGTACTGACATTGTGCAGTAATAGGTCGAAGCGAAGTACGATTGCAGAAGTCTTACAGGTCGAAGTCTGCCCAGACGGCGGCATGGTCCGACGCGGCGAGGCGCCAATTGTTGATGCCCATGAAGGGTTTTTGCTTGCCACCAGTGAGTTTTTCCAAATTATGCATGCCGCGTCTTTCAAGGCCAGCGTCTTTGAAAAAATTCTTCATCGGCGTTGAGACGAACATATAATCAATGGCATTGTAGGACTTTTTGACACCGTAGAAATAGGTCCATCGATCGGCCTTCGGTATTCCCGCAAGATCAAGAACGTTTAGCAAATCCGGCGTTTTCATAAGCGGCGAGATCGGATCACTGTCGGGCTCGTCATTGAGGTCGCCGGCAACGATAACTAGGTCCTGTTTCAGGTTGTAGCGCTGTTGCAGAATTCTTGAGACTTCCTCGGACTGTCTCTTGCGTTTGGCATCGGACTTTTTCGGCGTGCGATCCTTGGCTTTGAAATGGTTGACCAATACGTAGATCGTCTTGCCCGAAGGCGTGGTCAATTCGATCTCTAGGCAATCACGTGAGAAGATTGTGCCTACGGAGTCGGTGGCGAAAATATTGGTCTTCGCAGTTACAATCTCAAAGCCCTTTTTGCTTCCAAATGCGATGTCGATGCCACGTGGGTCATTGCCATCGATGACGATCTTGTCCCGGTATCTGCTACGGAGGATATCGGTGTTGAAGCGCTTCAGCGTATCCATGCTTTCGACTTCGACGAAGCACTGCAAATCAGCATTTACGGTGGTGATGACCTTGCCGGTAAATTTGATCTGATCAGTGTGGAATTCTTCGCGCTTAAGATCGACGAAACCGTCCCAGTCGCCGCGCCCCTTGGCCTGAAGCTTGCCTTTGACGAAAAGGTATCTGCCGATCACAGTCGCCCGGAGATTGATCTTGATGTATTGCCGGATGCGATCATAAAGCGTCTCAATCCGTTTCTTTTTTGCGCCATAGGTCTTGAGGTTCATCAGCTCAGTGAATTCGGCAATGTCTTTCATAATAAGACTGGCTTTTTTCTGATCTCGCATGTTGAAGACGACAGGTCGGGAGAACAGGTTTTCAACATTAAAAGTACAAACTCTCATGGCAAATTCCTCCTTAAAGGAAAATTTTAACATGCAAACACAACCACGACTAAAAGTTAGGTTGTGCACTACACATAATCAACTGAATCGCCTCGGGAGATTTGAGCCAGGACTAGAAGCCCGAAGTTTGATGAAAAAGTTAATTCGTCATTTCCGGTGTCAGGAATGGGAGTGCTTCGCCTACCATGATAGAAACCAATCAAGAAAGAAGGTTTAGCGTTGCAAGGCTTGACATAAATGAAATGCAAAAGTTCAAGATTTTTTTCAGTCTTGCGATCTTTGACCGATCATCCAAGTTAAAGCATGTGACTTGTCGGTTTCGTATTGTATGCTGAAAGTCCGACCTTGGGGTAGATGGGGGTGCAATACTTCGGTTAATGTAAGTTGGACACGACCTCGTCTTGGCAAGCTAGTTAAACGAGCGCATTCAAAACCGAAGCGACGCCGGACTATAGGATAGAGAGCCTTAAAGAGCGTTTCTTTCGCAGAAAAGCAAAGCGTGGCGTTGACCGCCAGATTATCACCACTTTCGATGATGTTCCTTTCCTGCCCATCAATCGTTGTGAACAGAATGGTGCTGATTTCGCTTTGACTGGCTATCATCTCAATGTCGATCCCAGGACTGCCTTTCAATTCCGGGACTACAAGACAAGCACATCGAGACCTTGCGTGGCTGATCGACCTTGATAGTCCTTGAGGCCAGATTGGAGAGCCATCTAAGCCAATTCTGACTTGTCCTTCAACACCTAGTTCTATCTGTGCAACCCGAGATATTATTCTCCCGGCAAGATATTCGGCGCGCCGTTTAAAGACGGATTTGGACAGGCTTTTCGGTAAATCAATATTAAACAGTGTGAAAAGTTGATCGTTATAAAGCGCGAGGTCAAAATCTGCGACGCAGAGTACGCCACTTCCTTCGACACGCAGTTGTCGAATTTTCAAGAAGCTGCTTATCCGCTCAGGCAAAATACTTAGGTTTAACATCTTCATTCAGATACGGCTGTAAACAGGTCTGGGGTAGAAGAGCGGAAATCAAGTCTCGTTAAGAGGTCCCATCTTTTCGATAGATTTGTAGTGTGTATCGGTTCTAGATTTCAAGATGCTTTCAGGTGTGTCATACCTCGTGAGTATGCATCGTCCGGCGATTGTTGATCAAGAGCAGACCGCGGGCGGTCTGAGTCGTAGAATTTCATGCAGTTTTTGCTGATCCGCCGTGCAGCAAAGGCGTCATGGATTTCTTCGAGACAGATATTCTCCTGCTTCTAGCCGCGCCACAGCTGTTCGATGAAGACATTGTCCAGGCATCGTCCCCAGCCATCCGTCGAGATACGTATGACCCTTCCCTGAGTGTTATGATCCAAGTGCAGGCCGGGAACCGCGACCTTTGATCGGTATTGAAAATCTCTGATGGTCCGTGTTTGACGATGGCTTCTCTCAGCGCTTCGGCGCAGAAGTTCGTGTGCATTTTGTTCGAAAGCCGTCAGCTCAGAACCTTCCGTGTCGCCTGATCCATGATGGCAACCAGAGATAAGAAGCCGTTCTTGATCGGAACGAAGGTGATATCGGCTCCCGAAACTTGATTGGGTCGATCGATTTTCGTCTTCCTCAACGGGCAAAGATAGATAAGATGATGCGGGTGACGCTGGCTCGTTTGAGGGCGTATGTAGATCGCTTCTACACCAACTATTTCAGCAACGTGCCAACGCCGTGCGTCTGGGATTTCGAACACGTGATGGCCGGTGGGGGTAAGACCAAGGGCCGCGGAGTTGGCGGCTGACTTTCCCCGAGTCGCAACCGTCAGCATGTTGTTTTGGCAAACGGATATGAGCGCCATTGTGGTTGAAATTCGGACGGAAATGGGTTGCAATCGAAGACAATAATTCCGTGATGATTGATTTTACCAGTTGGACCATTCGGGAAAACGAAGATCGCCCGCAGGCCATAATGGAAAACAACGGACCGGCCAAGACGCGGCTGATATCGCGCAACGTGCAATCTGCACAGCTTGGAAATCGGGGGGGCAAATCACACTAGTGGATGCAGCGGGGATCGTAGTGGCGCGGGTGATTTACGCCTCTGCGGCCTCTGGCGTCCTTCAGCATATTGTCGGGGAGTAGAGGCTGGCCCCGGCAAGTCAGTTTTTCCCTTGTTTCTGCTGCAACAGGAACCCGCGTCGGTCAATCTTGCCCTGCTCCGTGGTGGGTATGGACGGAACAAAATCTATTTCCTTTGGCAGGACGTTTGGAGGAAGATATTTGCGCAGCTTCATTCGGATTTCCGCTACTGTCGTGCCTTCTGGTGGGGTGACAAGGTAGAGACGTACAAATGGGCTGTCTGGACCCTCAGCAAGCTCTGCCAGGCTTGCTGTACCCACGAGTTTTGAGGCGATCTGTTCGACCTCTTCAAGATTAAAGCGCAGTCCCTGCATCTTGATCTCGCTGTCCTTGCGGCCTTGAAATTGCCAGCGCCCAGTCGCATCACGACTAAAGAAATCGCCCGTGCGGTAGGCAAGAAATCGTCCGGTTTTCGTCTCAACTATTTCCAGCGGGCTAGGGCGGTTGGCATAACCCTGCAACAACTGTGGTCCTGCAACCAGCATTTCCCCGGCATCATCCAGCAAGATTCCGGTGTTGTCCGCGATATCTTCCAGCCACATCAGGTCTTCTGCGCCAATCGAGGTAACATCTGCAGATAATATGCCCAGCCCGGTTTCGGTCTGCCCATAGACATTGAACAATGTCAGGTTTGGGAATCTGGCCCTGATTTGCTGGGCTATATCGCTGCTCCAGCTTTCGCCGCCGCAGAACAGAGCGCGCAGGGTTTGATTTGATAGAAGGGTTGGATGTGCCATGGCCTGGCGCAGCAGGCTGCCGACAAACTGGATCAACGTTACATCGTGACGTGCCACAATTTGCGCAAGGTAATCAAAATTCACCTGCCCCAAAGGACGCACCACTATCAGGGTACCTCCGGTGATCAGCGGCAAAAAAATCTCCCACAGCGAGGTGTCGATCATCACGTTCTGCTTGTACAGTGTCCGATCAGACACGGTGACGGAGAATTGCCGCGCCCGCCAGTGCAGGGCATTCAGGATTGCAGTTTGGTCAGTCCGCACGCCCTTCGGTTCCCCGCTTGAGCCCGATGTAAAGAAAATGAAGTGAGCAGGGCGGGACGCCTGCGGAAAGGGTTTCCTGTGATCAGCAAAGCGTTCAAACGATGTTAAAGCAACGGGTGTGCATTTTTGAGGCGCGTTTGACGTGTTGAAGAATTCGCTGTGCACTAAATGGTGGCTGCCCAAAATGGCGGCAATCCGGTCAAGCCGCGCGGCGGGGTGCTGGGGGTCCACCGGCACGACATCAAGGCCGAGGAGCGAGCAGGCCAGAAAAAATGCAACTTGATCGGCGGAGCGGTGCAGGGCGGCGATAATCGGTGGCCCGTTCAACAGATCCTGTGCGACGATACCATTGGCATATGCCGTGGCTTTGCTGATTAGCGACTCATAGCTGATTTTGTAATCTTCTTCGATCACCGCGATTGATTTGGGATAGGCATGTGCGCGGGACTGAACGGCGTCAAAAAGAGTGTTGTGCGCTGGCGCGACGGTTTTGCCCCAGCGGAAATCGTCTGGTGATTTCATTTGCGAGTTCCTTCCCGGCGGGCAGTTCAGCTACGCAGATTGCCTGATAGTGTGGATCAGAGAACAGCATCATACGCACCGGTTCAAGCAGTGGTACACGGGACTTTCGTTTGGAAGCCTAGAAATCGGCGCATTAAATGATAGCTTGGGAGGGCGCGCGTTATTACCTCCATTCTAATACCAAGAGTTTTCATGATGTGTAGAATATTCGGTTATTTTGGTGTGACGCGCCTTGATCTGGGGGCTGCGGGCCGTGTCGCCGACGAAACCCGGCATGGCGGGCCGGATGAAACTTCTATTTTTGCGCGTGATGATTGGTGTCTTGGGGTGAACCGTCTTTCGGTGGAAGACGCCGCGGGCGGACGCCAACCCTATGAGTTGGACGGCAAGATTTTCTGTGTGTTCAACGGGGAAATCTATAACCATCACACCTTGCGCGCCGATCTTGCCGCGAAGGGTCTGCATGTGGCTGCAGTTTGCGATGGGGCTGTGCTGCCTTACTTATATATGGCCTATGGCTATGCGTTTGTGGAGCGGTTGGAAGGCATGTTTTCCTTTGCACTTGTTGATTTGCGCGCAGAACCGAAACTGATGCTGGCAACAGATCATCTGGCCATCAAGCCACTTTATCTGGCCTGGGAGGATGGCGGGGTCATGTTTGCCTCTGAGCTGCGTGGCCTGCGGAAATTGGCGGGTGACAGACCGCTCAACATACGCCGGATCGACAGTTACCTGCACCGTCAAAGCGTCCTAGGCCCGCAAACCATCTTTGAAGGTGTTGAACAGCTGCGCCCCAGCACTTTCCGCATCGGCAGCGGCGAAAGACTGGGCCGGACGCATGTTTACCACCCTGAGACCTATGCCTGTGATCCGCAACACGCAGATTCGCAGGCCCTTGCCAACACACTGGAAATTGAAACACAACGGATGGCGAAAAGTGACGCGATGGTCTGCAGTATCGTATCCGGCGGGCTGGATTCTAGCCTGCTGACCAGTCTGGCCTGCAGGTCAGGCATACCTGATCATTTCAAGGCATTTCACGTGACATGCAAGAGCGGCTGGTCACAGGATGAACGTGGATACGCCTGCTCGGTCTGTGCTGATCTTGGGATAGACCTTGATATTCTGGAGACGGATCCCAACACCTACCCGGATCGCATTGGCGATCTTGTTGCACATCTGGGGCAGCCGAATTCGGGGGCGCATGCGCTCAGCATGTTCCTGCTTTACGAAGAAATATCGAGGCAGGGGTATAAGGTAGTGCTGGCCGGTGAAGGCGCGGATGAGATGTTTGGGGGCTACACCCGTTTTGCCGATGCCGCATACAACGCTGATCCAAACTGGCGTGAAAGCTATTGTGATCGGCTCGCGGCCATTCCTGCGGCCAGACGGAATGCCCTTTATGAAGCGTCTTACCGCCAAATGGTTGAGGACCAACCGGACCCGACTTTAGCGTCTTTTTTGGCGCTTGAAAACGTCCCGCAAGAGGATCGCCTTCCTGCATTACTGCAATACGATCAGGACGAAAGGTTTCCTTACTACATTCTGAACAGAACAGATCACACGTCTGCAGCCTTCGGGGTGGAGGTGCGGGTGCCGTTTTGCCAGCCCTCAGTGACTGGCCTCGCCCGGGCTTTGCCCCGTAAATGGCGGGCGACTGCATCCAATACCAAACCAGCCTTGTTTGCAGCGGCGGAAGGATATTTGCCACAGAGCATTCTTGAACGGCCCAAGCAACCTTTCACTCTGCCTGTAAGTGAGATGTTTGACACTTCACCGCGGTTTGCTGATTTCCTGTGTGATCATGCGGCGGGCATAGCGCTCCGTCGTTCCGGCTGTTTTGACATGAGCCGGCTTGGCGCATTGGTTGATACTGCGCGGGTAGGTGCTGATCCAAAGGAGCGCAACTACCTGTGGGCGCTGGCGATCCTGGATGTGTGGTTGGAGCAGCGCAATAACCTGTGACTGCGTTATGGTGCGCGGACACCGCCAAGGATTGTGTGATTTCCAGAGCTGCTCTGGGCGGCGTCTGCATTTAGGGGATTCCTAATTCGCCCTCAGTTTGATTCGAAATCAAGAATGGGATGTAATCTTGAGCAGAAGGACTTTGATTGACAGGCGATGGGCGATTACTGGGTCCTTGGTTCCTGGCAAGCAAGGAGATCGGGGGCGCATAGGCGCGGACAATCGCTTAGTGTTATGTCACCGTCCTGCGCGATCTATGGACAAAAAAAACGCCAGCAATTGACTTTGGCGCGCCCGGATGACGCAAAAGACAAATTATGGACTGGTGAATGTGCGTACAGATTGCAAGACGATCATGTGTGCCACGTTAAACGAGACCGAAGAAAAGTGGGTCGTAGACAATTTTCAAGCGTGCTGTGCGACTCTCTTAGAGTCCTTGCATCAGTTTGAGTTTATTCGCCGGCGGGTTCAGGTGAATGAAGTTTTGTTTCGACAATCTGGCCCAGTTGCTGAGTTAGGACAGTGATCGGCTCAAGTTGCACTCCGAAGGCAGAAGCCACGTCATCAATCAGTTGCACCGCTTGCAAAGAGGTGCCGCCAAGTTCAAAGAATGTGAGGTCCTCCTCGATCTCGGCAGGGGGAATATGGGTGGCAACAAGCTTCAAGAACAGGTCCTTGGCGTCAATTTCAGGCATCAGCATCCTCTACCTTGCTACCCGCTTCGGGATGATTTGAGATCAGGCGCGTTTTCGCGAAGGATTTCTTGCAATAACCCGCAGCGGCGCACACATTCAGCGGCCTGTTCCTTGGTTCCGATACTGCCGTGACGATCCAGTACTGAATTTCCGATCTTCAGGTGAACCGGCGAAAGATCGCGCGCCATGGCTGGGGCATCGTAATAACGGATTGAGCCTCCTGAGCTTGCCGGGTTATCAACATGAATGTCTAAAGGGACCTCTACCGTTGCCCTGATCTGACAGAGGTCCGCTAGAGGCAGGTCGCGAATCGGGTTGATGCTGTTCGCACCCAAGAGTTGCAACAGGCGAGCGGATGCCGGGTTGCCATGCCCCATGTGGGCAGATGCTTTGAAACGTGTCTCGGCAGGAATGTCGTTCTGCTGACGCAACCGATTAACGACATCCAGCATGCCCTCATCGTAGATCACAAATCCGCGCACATTCAAGTCGATGGCATACATCATCTCGCTAACGGCATTTTGAAGCTGGGTAAGTCCCCTGATCCTGTAGCCAGCGTATTTTCCGTGTTCAGTAAAGGCGCTTCTGCCTATGTCATAAGGAGCACGTGGCCCAACAGACATCATCAACTGACAATTGTGATGGTCACAAAGCGCAACATACTCGCGGATATCAGCTTTGGAATGGAACGTCAGGCCCAGCGTCTCGGTTATCCTTTGTATGCGCACGTCCAGTTGCGCGCAGGCCGCAAATATTGCGCGCAGGTAGTCGAGCGAATTCACCGTCGGAACTTCGAGCTTCCAATGCGAGCCATCCGCAAATGTGACGGACTTTGCCTCTTGAGAGCGGGGTCCGTTCAAAAGGTCGTTCAGCTTTGCTTTAATGGAGGTGTCGGGTAACCGGGTACTGCTCAAAAAAATCTCCTTTGGGTTGTGCGTTGCGGCGCGTCATCGGCTTGTTCTGATCAGCAGAAAGGAATGCGTCAGCTTTGTTCTGGGTTAGGTACCATGGAGGAAACCCCTGCTAGTGGCAATTGTGTTTGAACGAAACGCTCCAGCTGGGGGTTATTAGAACCCAAACGCGTCGTTCTTAAGCGTTTAACGAAGCTATTTTCTGCCCGCAGGTGGGGGAAGTATCAATAGCCTGGCCGAAAAATTTGCTCACCGTCCGTTTTTGACAGCGGGCGGTTAAGGCTAGGGTTTCGTTGATCGTCATTCACACACGTCAGTGTCTGACGTCAGCACTAATGGGACAATTTAGGTCGATTTGATAAGAGAGGGTTTCTGGCACATCGTAACCACCAAGGAGTGGAGATGAGACAGAAACCCGGAACCAAGCGGAGCCACGGCGAGAAGGTCGTCAAAGACATCCGGCCGCATCAGGCACTCAACATGCGCCCACCCGTTCCTGAAACCTAATTAGAGAAACCCGTGATTAGTGGCCCAGACTCAGGGGGCTAGACACTAGCAACACGGACGAATCGTAAAGGGCTATAAGCATTCAACTTAGTTTTAGGTTGGGGTCTTAAGGGGAAAGGTGCACCAGAACAGCGAGCGTTCCTTACGATTCTGCGTTAGTGTAGGGTCCTTGAGATATTGCACACCGTGATTCTGAAAACAGAGATATCAAATGAACAAAGACGGATTGATCGACCCCCCATATTGCGATTTTGACATTGCTGAATATGCAGCCAGGTTTAAGAACGCCCGACAATTGATGGCGCAGCGAGGTATGGATGCATTGTTGGTGTCAGAGCAGTCCAACTACATCTATTTCACCGGCCACCGCAGTGTTCAAAATCCAATTGATCGAGTCCGGCCGTTCTTGTTCCTATTGCCTCTCGAAGGGAACCCGGTTGTAGTACATGCTGGATTTGAAGCGGCACAGGTGCGGCTGACTTGCGTGGTGCCTGATCAGCGAGCTGAAACCCGTTTGCTGAGTGCCGCAAAGGTGATTTCCGAGCTTTTGGCAGAGAAGGGTCTCACCAAGGCGCGTATCGGCTGCGAGCTGGGCACCGGTCAGGTTCTTGGCCTTTCTTACCTTGAGTTTGAACAGGTGAGAAACGCGCATCCCGGAGCCGATTTCTTGGACGCAAGCAGTCTTATTGAACGACTGAGAGTGATCAAGAGCGATAACGAGATTGCCTACCTGAAAGAGGCTGGCCGGATCAATGCGCAGGTTCAGGCGGATATGATTGAATTCCTGCGCCCTGGATTGACAGAGGTTGAGATTGCGCAGGAGCTTGGTCAGCGGCTCTATCGGGAAGGGGCGCAGGATATCACTTTTTTGTCCGTGATCTCGCCAGAAAAAGGACTGGCAGGCATCCACCCTGCACCTTCGCAACGCAAGATCGCCGAGGATGCGGTGCTTGGGTTTGATATTGGTGTATCATACAAGGGCTACTGTTCTGACATTGCGCGCAGTTTCTTTATCGGCAAATCGCAACAAGGTGATCTGGATTTCTATGATTGGATGATGGAGTTGAACCTTGCCTGTATCGACAAGTTGCGCCCCGGAAACAGCCCGTGCGAGGTTGTGGAGGTATGTGATGCCTTCCTCTCCGCTGCCGGACGCAGCACCATGGGGGGCGGGCGGATTGGACACGGGGTTGGGTTGTTTACAACCGAATATCCGTCGCTGACACGGGATGAAGACATCGTTTTTGAGCCGGGAATGGTTCTGGCCTGCAACCCCAATTTCGTGACGGACCGGGGTTTGTTTAATTCCGAAGACAACTGGGCCATCACCGACAGTGCTCCGATGCTGTTATCTGCACCGCAAGCCACCCGCGATCTTGTGGTGATCTCCTGAGATGAACACGCTGTCAGGGAAAAAAGCTACGATCGCCGCACGCTTTCTTGCGCAGGCACAATCACTGCCAGATCTTGCTGCGATCGCACGGCAGGATGGAAGTGTTGTGACCTATCGTGCACTGGCTGGGTTCTCAGGCGCGGTTGCTGATCTGCTGAATCAACACGATGTGCCATCGGGAGCGGCAGTCGTTATCTCCTTTGATGATCCTGCCCAGATGATCGGCGCGATGATGGGTTGCCTGCTGCATGGTGTGGCCTACGTCCCGCTGGAGAAGAATATGGGGCGCGGCTGGCAGTCCTCCCTTGTTGAAACCGTGGAGCCAGCCATTGTGCTGACAGATCAGCCGGAACTGGCCTCTGTGGCAGAGAAGCATGATCTCGTTTGGCGACCGTTTCCGGGCAAACTCGATGCCGCTCCCATTGACCGTTCATACGTGAATGCGCCCATCTCGATCTTGTTCACGTCAGGGTCAACGGGCCGCCCTAAAGGCGTGGTGCAAAGTCAGGCCAATGTGCTGTTTCATGCCAAAATGCTAATCCGCGAACTCGGTTTAACGCCAGAGTGCCGCCACAGCCTTTTACCGCCCTTTGTCTTTGATGCCTCGACCTCGGATATCTTCTCGACACTATTGGCAGGAGGACGGTTGCTTCCATTGCGCACTGATGCTTTGGGAATCCGCCAAACTTTGACAAGGCTAAAGGAGAGTGAGGCCACACATCTGCATATGACGCCCAGCCTGTTCCGCGCTTTTCTGGCGCAAGCGGAACCAGATGCTTTGGCAAGCGTCCAGGGTGTGATCCTCGGTGGCGAACCCTTGTTCCCAGCGGATGTGGCTCTGTTCAAGGCGCACTTCCCACCCACCGCTGAATTGATCAATGGATTTGGCTCAACGGAAAGCAGCGGATTTGTCACTCTTTATCGCGTGGCTCAGGACTATGAAGGGTCTTGGCAGGACCAGGTGCCGGTCGGACGCGCCGTACCCGGAGTCAGTGTTGAGCTGGAAGACGAGGAAATCATCCTCACCACGCCTCATCGTGCTTTTGGCTATTGGAAAGACCCGGAGTTGACGTCCTTGCGTTTTTTGCCGGATGGACGGCTCAGAACCGGGGACCGCGGCACGCTGGCGAACGATGGTACGCTGAGGCTGAAGGGCAGGCTGGATCGGGAAGGGAAGTTGCGGGGTGTGCGCATTGATCTGGCCGGGGCAGAAAGCTGGCTGATGCAAAGACCGGAAGTGTCCGCAGCGGCCTGCCGTGTGTCCTCGGATGGTGCCATGTTGGAGGGTTATGTGGTTTTGTCAGGTACCGGGGCGACAGATCTGTCTGAGATTGAATGCGCATTTGAAGCTGAATTTCCCCAATATTATCAACCTCTTGCTTTGGTTGAATTGGAAGCACTGCCCTTGAACAGAAACAACAAGGTGGATTATGCTGCATTGGGGCAAAACTCACCGCAACCGTCCAAGACAGTGGACCTGGCTACGCTGGAACAAGTCTGGCGCGATCATTGTGAGACCGAGCCCGATGTGGCGCTGGCCTTCTTCGACGCGGGCATTACATCGCTGGAGCTTGCGCAATACGCCCGCGCGCTGGGCCGCCACTTGGGGACTAACCTGCCGGTCAGCTTGCTTTATGCCCATCCGACCATGTCCCAATTGCTGGCGGCGCTAAATGGCGCCGAGCCTGAGACTGTCGATCCAACGTTATCGTCCCGACAGACCGCGCGTGCACAACGACAAAAGCTTTTGCGCGAACGACAGCAATCCAGAAAAGCGGGGGCCTGAGATGCTAAGCGCAAATCCCGTTCTAGGCATTCTAGGGGCTGGCGTCATGGGCCAGGGTCTGGCGCAGCATGCAACCACCTGCGGCATTGATGTGATCCTTTTGGACAAGGACGAGAGCTTCCTCGAAAAAGCAATGGAACGCATCTCCAATGCCCGCCGCATGGCCCGCCTGATGGGGCAGGGCGATGCGCAGGTAAACGGTACAATTCGGTGTGAAACCCGTCACGACTCGTTGAGCGGCGCAAATATTGTTGTTGAAAACATCACAGAATCCGAACCCGCCAAACGCGCGCTATATGAAACGCTGCGGGGTGTCTTGCCTCCTGAGATGATCATTTGCGCCAATACCTCCGTCTTTCCGATCACGCAGATCGGTGCTTGGTATTGCAGGGCGGAAAATGTGGTGGGCGTCCACTTCATGAACCCGGTGCCTCAGGTTGGCGCGGCAGAGGTGATCCGCGGCGAGCAAACCAGCGACCGGGCGCATCGCGCGGCGCTTGATCTGCTTAAAACGCTTGGCAAATCGGCGATCGAGGTCGGGGATGCGCCCGGTTTTGTGTCCAACCGCGTACTGATGTTGTCCGTCAATCAGGCCATTCAGCTGGTGCAGGATGGGCTCTGTTCGCCGCGCAATGCGGACCGGGTGTTTGTGGAGTGTTTCGGCCACAAGATGGGTTTGCTGGAGATCGCGGACCTGATCGGATTGGACACGATCCTGCTGAGCCTGATCGCGCTGCGGGACCAACTGGACAGCACAGTTTTTGAGCCCGCCGCGTTGCTCAGCAAGATGGTGGCAGAAGGCAAGCTAGGACAAAAATCAGGACAGGGTTTTTACCATTATGACCAAAAGTGACAGTATTTCGGCTTCTATCATCGCCTTTATCAAAGAAGAACGTAATCTGGAGGTTTCGGGGAACACTGAGATTTTCAAAGACCGCTACGTAAATTCCATGTTTGCGATGCGCTTGCTTATGTTCGTCGAAACAAAATATTGCGTGCAATTGGAGGATGACGACCTTAGCCCGCAAAACTTCCGAACCCCTGATTCACTGGCGCAGCTTGTCGCTTTGCGGATTTAGAAGGCTTGAGGGTGGCAATGTTATGACGTCATTGGAAGAGGTAAAGTCATGGGTCCGGACCAGCCTGCCGGATCTGGCCTCGCAGCATCACGGCACACAGGAGTTGTCAGAGACCGCCCGTGAGAGTTTGCGTGATTTGCAGCTGATGGCTCCCTTTCTGCCCGCAGAATTTTCCGGTGCGGGGCAAAGCTATCGGACAACAATGCAATACCATCAGATGATCGGGTCAAGATGTGCCGCCTCGCGCACGCTTCTGACAGTTCATGCGATGGTGGCGCGCGCAATTTTGCGTTTTGGCACACCAGCGCAGCAAAAGCGTTGGCTGCCAGAGCTTGCCACCGGCAGGGTGATCGGGTGTTTTGCGCTTTCCGAAGAACGATCTGGGTCTGACGCACAGGATGTGCAGGTCACGGCTGCTTCCTCGCGCGATCAATGGCTGATCAGCGGCAAAAAGAAATGGATCAGCATGGGCGAAGTCGCTGACATCTGTCTGGTGTTCGCCCGCGAAGGAGATAGCATCTCGGCGTTCTTGTTGGAACTTTCCCCTGACATGGTTACTCCGCGCCGCGACAATGTGGCGGTGCGTGGGGGCATGATGGCGGATCTGCATTTCGATGGGGCATCCGCCCAACGTCTGGGGCCTGTTGGCGCAGGATTATTGTTTGTTTTGCAAGACGCGTTGACCCTAGGACGATTGTCGGTTGCCGCTGGTGCGTTGGGCGCTGCGCAGGCTTGTATTTCGGCGGCGGCCACCTCGGTGCGTACTGGGAAAGGAGGCAGGCAACCCTTGATCGAAAAGCAATTGGTCGCGAGCCAGATTGGCGAGATGGCGGTGCAGATCCATACCGCGGATCTGGTTTTGTCAGACGCGGCATGGGCCTTTGATGACGGGGCAAGCAATGCAGCAACGCGGGCCTGCGCGGCCAAGCTGCTGGCTAGCCGGACCTGCGCCAGTGTGAGTGAGAGCGCCCTGCATCTGATCGGAGCCAACGGGCTGGCTGAGGATAATTTGGTGTCGCGTCATTTCCGCGATGCCCAGGCCTGGCGATTGATCGAGGGCACTGATGAAGTCCTCAAACTGGTGATTGCGGACGCCTTTGGCGATCTCACGGGGAAGTGGCCATGACAAAATTGCCCCCTTCATCCGTATCGCTTAAGGACACTCTCAAGCTGGTGATCTGGGATCTGGACAACACCCTTTGGTCGGGCACTTTGACCGAAGGCGACAAGCTGGCCTTGCGCGAAGGTGTTCGGGACATGATCACCGTCCTCGATGAAAAGGGCGTGTTGCTTTCCATTGCCAGCCGCAACAGACATGAGGATGCGATGAATCAGCTCGAAGAGTTTGGGCTGGTTGATCTTTTTCTGGTGCCGGAAATCAATTGGGGTCCCAAGTCGGCCAGCATCACACGGATCCTTGAACGGTTGGGGATCAGCCCCGAGGCCACCGTCTTCATCGATGACAATCCCTTTGAACGCGACGAGGTCCGCCACCATTTCCCTGAACTGGCAACCCTTGATGCACAAGAGATGTATGAGTTGCGCCACCTTGCGCCGCAGGATACTTCGCCCCTGTCCGCGCAGCGCCGGGCCATGTATCAGGCGGAGCAGGCCCGTGCCAATGCAGAGGCCCATTTTGAGGGCCCGGAAGAAGCTTTTCTGGAGCTGCTGGGGATGTCCTTGATCATCCGACCTGCCTGTTGCGAGGATCTTGATCGGGCTGCAGAGTTGACGGATCGGACAAATCAACTGAATGCAACAGGGCGGCGATACAGCGTTGCTGAACTTGAGCAGCGCATCAAAGAAGACCCGAATTCGGTACTGCTGGCAGAATTGACGGACAGGTATGGCGACTACGGGATCATTGGTCTTTGTGTGCTGGAGCGACGACAAGAGACTTCAGAGATCAAGTTGGTCCTGTTGTCCTGCCGGGTGCTGAGCCGGGGCATTTCAACCGTGTTCATCAATGAAATTGTTGAGCACGAAAAAGCGCTTGGCCAACAGGTTAGGGCGGAGTTGATCCGCACAGGCCGCAACCGCCTTATGGAATTGGCATTCCGCTTTGCCGGATTTAAGACGCTTGATACCAAAGACGATTTGCTGCGCCTGACGCATACGCCGGACACGCCATGGCAGAAACCCGGTTACGTAGCAGTCACGCTGAGGGGTTTGTGATGGTTGCCTATGGCGCTGATGCGATCGCAGTTGTGGGCATGGCTGGGCAATTTCCAAAGTCACCAGACATCGCCAGCTATTGGCACAACCTTCTTGCGCAGGCCGACTGCATTTCGGATTTCAGCAAAGCTGACCTGCTCAAGGGCGGCGTGCCAGAGACAGTGATGAACGCACCGGGCTTTGTGCCATCTTGGGGGGTGCTGCCCCAATCAGACAAGTTTGACGCGGCATTTTTTGGTTATATGCCCAAAGAAGCGCTGTTGATGGACCCCCAACAGCGGATCATGCTTGAGACCGTTTGGCACGCACTAGAAGACGCAGAGATCGACCCGCGCAATGTCCCCAACCCCTGCGGTGTTTTCCTTGGGTCATCCGAGAATTTTTATTTTTTGGACCAGGTGTTCAGAAATCCCCGTGCGCTGGCTCCGGGGATCATCCCCTACGGGGAAGACCGTGTTCCCCCGTTCACGACGACGGATTACCTTGCCGCAAGGGTTGCCTACAAATTAAACCTCACCGGGCCCAGCCTGACGTCGCGCGCGGCTTGTGCGTCATCTCTGATTTCGGTGGTGAACGCATGTCAGATGCTGGCTGACTTTACATGCGACATGGCTGTTGCGGGCGGCGTGTCGGTCAGCGGGCGTCAAGCACGGGGGTATTTCGGTCACGCAGAACATGGTATGCTGTCCCCGCAGGGCCGTTGCCGTTCGTTTGATGCGGCTGCGGATGGCTCGGTGTTTGCGGATGCGGTTGGTTGCGTGGTGTTGCGCAGGCTTGACGATGCACTTGAAGACAACTGTCCAATCCACGCAGTCCTGCAGGGCTGGGCCACCAACAACGATGGCGCGGACAAGGTAGGGTTTTCTGCGCCTTCCGTGTCAGGGCAGGTAAGCGTGATCCGGCAAGCACTGGAGCGAGCAGAAGTCCCAGGCGACCAAATAGGCGCGGTTGAGGCCCATGGTTCCGCGACGCCAGTAGGCGATGCTGTCGAAATAGCCGCGCTTGCCAGTGCTCTGGGGCAGGGTAATGCCCCTTGTATAATTGGTGCTGCCAAGAGCAGCATCGGCCATACCAACGGTGCGGCAGGAATATCGGGGCTAATCAAAGGCATCCTGCAAATCAGGGAAGGGAAAGTGGCGCCGGTTGTTCACTTCCAGGACGAAAGCCCGGAACTTGCTCTGGATAAGACACGTTTTGAAATTGCTCGCGGGGTGCCCATGGCCATCAGCGCCGATGCGCCTTTTTCTGGTGTCAGCTCATTCGGACTTGGTGGAATGAATGCCCATGTTATCCTTGCTCCGCCGCCTGCGCGACCAAAGGCTAGCCCGGCCCCTCTGCCCGTAGCGCCACTGATGCTTTCAGCGCCAACTGAGGAGGATCTGACAAGGCAGGGCCCGCCAATCTGGGATTTCTTGTCTCAGCAACCGGAAACATTGCCTGATCTGGCCCGCAGGCTGAGCCTAAGAGGTAATCAATTTCCATCCCGGCATGTAGCAACAGTGCGCATGGATGAACCCTTGCCAAAGCAGGCGATTTCAGCTGCAGTAGGTCCCGGCGCGTCGGCCAAGGTGATTTTCCTGTGCAGCGGGGTCGGGTTCTCACCTTCAGGGCTGGGCCAGACGCCTCATGATCAATTTCCAGAGTTTCGCGGTGCTTTTGATGCCTGCGCTGATCGTTGCCAGCGCCAATTTTCGGTTGATGTATCCTACGTTCTGCATGGGGGGGAGCCATCGGACATCTCAGCCTTGCATGCGGGGATGTTCGCCTTAGAATATGCAACGGCACAGCTTTATCAGGGCAAAGGCATCCAAGCCGGGGCTGTCATTGGTCATAGTCTGGGGGAGTGCATTGCGCTGGCTGTAAGCGGCGCGATTAGCTGGCAGGACACGCTGGATTTCATTTGTGCGCGGGCGCGATTGCTTGCCAAGGCACCCGAAGGGCGAATGGTCGTTGTGCCAATGGCGGAGCAGCAGGCGCGCTCGTTTTGTGTGCCTGATAGCCATGTTGCCGCTTTGAACGGGCCGGAGATTACTGTGATTTCTGGCACGCCGGAGGCCATCAAAAAAGTACGAGCAGGGCTTGCCAAAGCAGGGCATGGCGCATGGCCGTTGCCGGGCGATCACGCGATGCATACGCCGCTAATGCAGCCCGCCGCCGCTGAAATTGCTGCGTGTTTTCCGACAGACAAGGTTAAACCGCCGCCTATTGAGCTTACATTCTGTGACGGTGTGGAAAGGGGGGCGCTGACCGACCCGACCCGTTGGCAACAGCATGTGACAGAACCGGTACATTGGGCAGACGCGATAAAGCGCTGTATCGGGCAGGACGTAGCGATCCTGATTGAATTGGGTCCGGGCGGTGCCCTAACCGGGATGACAGAAGAGGCATTGCGGCGAAACAAATCAGGCTTGCTGACGCTTCAGTCCCATCCCATGGGCGCACCAGAAACGAGACCTGAAGGACCATTGCCGGTGCTTGCGGCGCTTTGGGAACAAGGGTTTGAACTACCCTGGCGCAGGATCTGGGAGGATCTGGGTGTGTTGGCGTCCACGCAGACGATGCCAGGGTATGCGTTTGAGCCATGCGTTTATTGGATTGATGACAAAACGTCGGATGCCAGTCCTACAGCAATCTCCAAAAAGGCAATGCCATCTGCCAGAGGCGGGGCCTCCCGTGATCTGGGCGACATACTGCAACAGACTTGGTCAAGCTATATGGGCCATGCCGGCATCGATCCGGAGGTTGATTTTCACGACCTTGGCGGCACCTCTTTCCTTGCCCTGCAGATTTGCACATCGCTCTGGCGGGAACACCAGATTGATTTGAGGGTGACTCAGCTGCTTGAACTGGGCAGTTTGACTGCAATCAAAACGTATCTTGAAGCCACTACTGAAAAGGAACCTAGCCCGCTTCATCTAAGGGATGAGATTTGCGCGCTGTTTCCTGCACAGCCCAAAAACAGCCCGCTGGATACGATCACGCTGCGAAAGGTGATCCCGGACATCATTGCCATTGTGCGGCGACACGCAGATCGACCGATTTATCCCAATGAGATTGAACGCTGTGTGACCCTTTCAGATTTGCAAGACAGAATAGCACTTGTTGCCGGGGAGGTCACCCCGCCTGACATATCGTTTGATGCCAAGGAAGAACCGCTTGAGTTGCCGATCCTCTTTGTGCTGTCGCCACCGCGGTCCGGTTCAACCCTGTTGCGGGTTATGCTGGCGGGTCATTCTGGATTGTTTGCCCCGCCAGAATTACACCTGATGGCCTATCCGAATATGCACGACCGCGCGCAAGATAATGATGTCTCAGACCGGGATCAGGGTTTGATTCGGGCATTTGCTGAACTATGTGGAAGTGTAGACGAGGCCGCTGCGCTGGTGGCTCGGATGAACACGGAAAACTGGCTGACGATTGACGTCTACCGCGCCCTGCAACAGCAGGCAGGGCCACGCATTCTGGTGGACAAATCACCGGGGAACACCGCCCGGATTGATACTCTTGAGCGCATTGCCGCGCTCTGCCCGAAGGCGCGGGTCATCAACCTTTTTCGACATCCTTATGCGGTTATCGAGTCTTTGATACGGAACCGCTTTGCGGCATTGATGCAGGGCGAAGGATTGGGGGATCAGGCCTTTGCCGAACATATTTGGGCACGATCCGTTGGCAATATCCTAGACAGTCAGCGGCTTTGGACTGATGCTTACAATATTCGCTTTGAAGCATTGGTGCAGTCGCCGGAGATTGCGATGCGTCAAGTCTGTGACATGCTTGGCCTGCCGTTTGAGGCGGCCATGCTAACGCCTTACGAAGGCAATCGCATGCGGGACGGGCTGGGCGATCCGAACTTTCTGACTCACAACGCCATAGATCCGGAACTGGGTCAAAAGTGGCAAAATCACGTGCCAAAACAGCGACTGGGATTTGCTTGCCGGGAATTGGCAGGGCAGTTGGACTATGATGTGCAACTGCGAGATATGCCTCAGTTCTCTGCACCGTCAACTCCCTCAAGTTTTTCGGCTGCGGCAGCTCAGATCAGCAAGGTCGTCCTTCATGCAACTGACGGCGCCCCGTTGATCTTTTTCCCGGCCATTGATGGTACGGTGGAGTGTTACCGTGGCCTAGCCCGCAAGCTAAAGGGATATTCATCATGCGGATTGCGCATTGACGATTTGTGCGCCGGGACGGTCAGCACGATGGTTGATGACATGGTTGCAAAGGTTCTTGAAAGCTATCCACCTGAGGTGGTGCATTTGGTAGGTTGGTCTTTTGGTGGTGTGCTGGCGCTGGAAGCGGGACAGCGGCTGTATCAGCGGACGGGAGTGTATCCGAAACTGACGGTTCTTGATACGCCTGCCCGGCGCAAGTCACGCATCGTCACTGAGATTGAGGCGCTCAGGCTTCTGATTGCGGCTGCGCGTGATCAAGACCCCGAAGCGCCAATTCTAAATGGTGAAACCCTGCAAGACATGATGGCGGCAGCAAGAGATGCAAAATTCCTCCCCGAGGAGCTATTCGTTTCAGAGGTTCGTCGACGCACCCGGATCATTCACGCAATGATGCCTTTTGCGGGGGCGGATATGGCTTACGGCGGTCCGGTGAGCGTTCTGCGCGCCACACAAAATCAGACGCCTGGTGGAGACGATCTGGGCTGGCGGGAATTGGCGCAGGGTAAGGTCGTGGTAGGGAAGATGCCGACCACTCACGACCAAATGCTGGATGCTGCACAGACCCCGCACCTGAGTAATCTGATGCTGAAACTCTGGGCTGATCTGGAGGTGCTTTAAATCATCCGCTCATTCTTGATCGCGGCTTCGACAAATCCAAGGAACAGAGGATGTGGTTTCAGAGGCGAAGATTTGAGTTCGGGGTGATACTGTACCCCTACGAACCAAGGGTGATCCTCACGCTCAAAAATTTCTGGTAGCTTGCCATCAGGGCTCGTGCCCGTCATTGTAAGGCCGCTTTCGATAATGTTGTCGAGATATCTGGAATTGACCTCATAGCGGTGACGATGACGCTCGTGGACCACGCCGCTGCCGTAAAGGTCTGCTGATACAGAACCTGGTTGTAGATGCGTTTCAAACGATCCAAGCCGCATGCTGCCACCTTTTTCGGTGTCGAGTGTCCGCTGAACCAGCGTCTTGCCTTCTACCCATTCAGCCATATGGTAGATGTAGTGGTCGTAGTCGGGCTTTTTCTTGCCCTCATCAAACTCTTCTGATCCTGCCTTTGGATTGTTCAACACGTTGCGCTGGCCATCCAGGACAGCCATGTGCATGCCAAAGCAGATGCCAAAATACGGAATATCCTTTTCGCGCGCCATGCGCACCGCCTCGACCATGCCGCGCGTGCCCCGTTCGCCAAAGCCACCGGGCACAAGGATGCCGTTGAAACTCATCAAGTCGACGTAGTCTTCATCCTTCTCCAGCATCTCGCTATCGACCCAGGTTACCTTGACCTCGGTTTTCAGCTCGATCCCGGCATGAGTTAGCGCCTCTTTGACGGATTTATATGCGTCTTCCAACTCAACGTATTTACCAACCACGGCGATGTTGACGGTGCCTTCGGTGGATTGGCGACGCTCTACCAGTTCTTCCCAGACGGTGAGATCAGCGGGTTTGGCGTCCTCGATCCCGGCCGCTTTGATAATAGCGGAATCCAGCCCCTGCTCGTGGCAGACTATGGGGAGCTTGTAGATGAAGTCGAGGTCCTGCAGTTCGATCACCCGATCCGGTGCGATGTTGGAGAACATGGCGATCTTGCGCCGCTCGCCTTCGCTGATACCCTTCTCGGTACGGCAAACAAGTACATCAGGAGAAATCCCAATCGCGCGCAGCGCGTTGGTTGAGTGTTGCGTCGGTTTGGTCTTGTTCTCGCCGGAAGAGGCGAGATAAGGCACAAATGTCAGATGCACGTAAACCGGTTTGCGCTCGGCCACGGTCAAGCCAAACTGGCGGATGGCTTCGAAAAAGGGCGCACCTTCGATGTCGCCCACAGTTCCGCCGATCTCGCAAATCATGAAATCGACCTTTCCGGTGCCGATTTTCAGGAACTCATGTATTTCGTCGGTGATATGGGGGATGATCTGGATGGTGCGGCCGAGATAGTCGCCCCGGCGTTCCTTGGCCAGAACTTGGCTGAAGATGCGCCCGGAGCTGACACTGTCGTACTGAGTCGCTGGCACGCCAGTGAATCGTTCGTAGTGGCCCAGATCAAGGTCGGTTTCCGCGCCATCGTCGGTCACGAAAACCTCGCCATGTTCGACTGGGCTCATGGTGCCAGGATCAACGTTAAGATACGGGTCCAACTTACGAATTTGGGTGGTGTAGCCACGAGATTGAAGCACTGCCGCGATTGCCGCGCTGGTTAAGCCTTTGCCCAACGACGAAAGAACACCACCAGTCACAAAAACGTGAACCGTCATTTATCTATACCCCGGCTAGTTGACCGTAAGGCCATAACAGATTGGGTTGCTGAAAGACAACGGCGTGAGTTGAGCAAGCAGGAACTTGTTGAGTTCGTGCTGAATTTGCAGGTCCTGTCGAATACATCGAAGCCGCCTTCGACTGACAGAAAGGCGCGCTTCTATCGGTCGCCAATGGTTTGCTGTTTGGATCTTTGTTGCACACCCTTGCTATCTATTTGAAGACCTTTCAGGCGGTTTTTGTATCCAGTTGGCCAGGATTTTGACGAGGTGCTCGAGCGCAGCCACTAGCCGTTTGAGGCAGCAAAGCATGGTGTTATTGGCGGTTTGCGTCAGGCCGAAAAGGTTGCCATTGATGAGACCGGTGTCCACATGGAGGGCTTGAATGGCTATCATTAGGTGTTTCGGTGCGACCAGGGCATCGTCCACGAAGCAAGACCCAGCAGGGCGGCCCAGTTGGTGCGCGATGTGATTGGTTAGCACCGCCAGAAGATCTGGCTTTCGAATCGGTATTCGGCCCTCCAAAAAACACCGGCACCACCACCAGACCCGTTTGGCCCATTTCGCTCGGGAGGTCACTTAAGTTGTGGCTTCAAGCCAGGACGAATTGCCGTTCAACCTGAAGTTATAGCTGACTCGCGTATTTCCGCTCGAGCCCGAGATTACGACATATGCTGCCAGCGCGAACAATTGCGGAAAGCGCGTACTGGAGCACTACCTTGCGGAACTGGTCAGTATGCGCCTTGCGCTGCCCGGTCGCTTAAGCCCCGCGGGGCAAATTTGCCAGGGCCAGCCCAAAACTGCTCCCTTCCTGGACTTTCCCGGCGATGTCGAAGTCACCAACGATGCCTGCGAGCTAGCACTACGACCCTCAGTAATCCCGCACAAAATCACAATTGCCTTCCGCGCATTGTGGGCTTGCCCATTGCGATTGAGCTGTGAGGTCGGTCACCGACACCGCGAAGCTCAATGGTCTTTCAGTATGGATGACGATCAACCAAACTCTGGTCTGAACCGCCCGCTGTCAAAAACGGGAAGTGAGCAATTACATCATCGGTTGACCTTTGGCTCCCGGCCTGGTTCGGATATTTGTTCCTGCTGAAAGCAGATTGTGGCGCAAGAGAGAACCTACCTCGGTCGCTGAAAAAACAATAGCCGAGGTCGGAAAACAGGTGTCGGAATTCACTTGGCTTAGATAGCGCCGTGCACGCCGCAGGCGCCTTCTTGAATCACACCGTCCCTAACCTTGTGATAATGCATCGCTGTCCAAGCGCAGGGGCCATCATCTGCCTGGGCCGTGATCTTGAGCAAGGAGAAAACACTCTGGTCATCTGAAACCTGTTCTACGATGTTCATTTCAACGTCTTTGTACAGTGCGTGAAAGAACTCCCAGCTGCGCGCAACAGCTTCTTCGCTTACGCCTTTGGCTTTCCAGCGCCCATCCAGTACTGAATTGATCTCTTTCGGATTTGTGTAAGCACTTTTAAGGTAGGCCGTTACAAGGTCGGCATTTGCTGCATTTTTCATAATAATCTCCCTGGGTTCAGTTGACCGAAATGCAAAGTGTGCGTTTGTAACTTGATAAACCAAAGTTTCAAATCTTGAAAGTCTGCACATCGCCAACGCGGGGCGTTGGCAGACACCAAAGCGGTTCTCTGGTTGCGGTATCGTCCAGCGCTGGTTTCGCAGTTAATTGCAGACCCGGTCAATGACTTCCGGAAGCAAATAGGCCAAAATATCACTCGCGAAGTGAACTTTGGTTCCTCTGAACCGCGCCGGATTTGCCGGAGGCTCCAACTCATGAGTAGGATGGAGCATCA
>CAZAIG010000017.1:0-25203 GCA_964485135.1 uncultured Porphyrobacter sp.
GCGCGGTTCGATTATGCGATTGAGGACAAATATGAGGCTGGCCTCGCCTTGCAGGGGACGGAGGTAAAGGCTTTGCGCGGCGGAGAGGCCTCCATCGCGGAAAGCTATGCCGAGGTGAAGGATGGCGAGGTCTGGCTGATCAACGCCAATATCCCGGAATATAGCCATGGGAACCGGCTCAATCACGAACCCAAGCGCCCGCGCAAATTGCTACTGAACGAGCGCGAGATCAATAAGGTGATGGGCGCGGTTGAGCGCAAGGGGATGACGCTGATCCCGATGTCGATCTATTTCAATGCTACGGGCCGCGCGAAGGTTGAGTTGGCGCTTGGCAAAGGGCGCAAGGCGCAAGACAAACGCGAATATGTGAAAGATCGCGATTGGAAGCGCGACAAAGCGCGTTTGATGCGCGATCGCGGCTGAGCCGGATCGAGCCAGAGGAACTTTCTTTTCATAGCGAACGATTCACCCCTTGGTCATCGCTAGTAGACTACCCATGTTTAAATGTGTGGCCAGCTTGCGCATCTGGGCAGTCTGGCCCAATGCACCCTGGCGAAACCCAAGCGATAACGTAACCCGAGCGATAAAAAGCAAGATTAATCCCAAATGGCGTTAGCAGATTCATTCCGGTTCAAGATGCCCAAGCGTGAAGAGCTTGCCGGCAACAAATATCTCGCGCCGATTGCTCATCGCTTTTTGAACCCGGAACTGTGGCGCTTTACTCGCCGGTCGGTTCCGCGCGGCGTGGCCTTGGGATTGTTCTGCGGATTTATCATCCCGCTCGGTCAGATTTTCCTAGCCGCGTTTATGGCTTTGCCCGCGCGCGCGAACGTGCCGCTGGCTGCTGCTGTAACCTTTGTCACCAACCCTTTCACTTTTCCTTTTTGGGTAGTCGTCGCCAACAAGGTTGGAGCATTAGTGCTCAATATTGATGCGGAAATGGGCGGCCTTGCGAATGATGAACTGGCCAGCGGGCGCTGGTCATGGCTGATCGATTTGTTTGAGGCTGCTGGCGTGACCGTGTTTGGCTTTGGCGTGCTTGCTATCGTCAGTTCAGCGCTCGGCTATCTATTGTCCGGTTGGATCTGGCGCTTTATGGTTTCGCGGCGCCGCGCACGCAGATTGCGCCGCATGGAAGAACGGCTTGACGAACGGCTGGAGGCTGGCAACGGATGAGCGTGCTTGAGGGGAAGGCAGCAAAGGGCAGTGGGCTGATCCAGCGACCTAACCTTGCGACCGGCGCAGTCATCTTAGGTCTGATTATCAGTGCAGCTGTTCTTTGGTTCATCACCGAAGAGCTGGTTCTGATCGCTGCCTATCTTCTCGGCCTCGGGGTTATCCTTGCTGGAATTTTTGCCGTTCAGCGTATGCAGGTCGCCCCTGCGGAAACCGAGCTGGCTGCGCCAGATTGGTCGGTAACGGTTGCTGCTATGGAACGGCCCGGTGTCGCGATTGCAGTCACTGACAGAGCCAACCGTCTTACTTGCGCGAGCCAAGATTTTACTGGTTGGTTTGGAACGAGCAGCGCGCCGCCCATGCTAGATCTGGGCCGTGCTGCTCAAGAAGAGCTTGCTCGGCTTTCCCGAACCGCATGGCGTGATGGCGCAGCAGTGATGCAAGAGCTGACTGGTGAACAAGGAAGCTCTGACCGATACAACCTGCGAATTGAAAGGGCTGGTCGGGGCGAGGATCATTTGATCTGGCGTTTCCGCCGCTTGGATGTGGAAACAGAAGAAGCGCTCAACCGCTACGATGTGGCTGGCCCGTTTGGCCGGATGCTTTCACGTGCCGGGATTGAAGCAGCGATCACGGAACCGAGTGGCATCATCCGCAATGTCTCTGCTGGTTTTGCAGAGCGCGCAGCCGGTGATCCTGACGCGACTATGGTCGGGCAAGACTACGTGAGTTTCCTCCGGTCTGATGAGCGCGAAAGGATCTTCTTTGCCCGTGAAGGGCGCGGAGGCACTCCGCAAACGCTGATCCATATTCCGCTGGATGATCCTGAGGCTAATCCCAATCAAGCAGCAACAGGACCCAGCGAAGCTCCCTCTTTAATGCTGCTTGTCGATAGCGGCGTCGGCATTGGCGGCGGATGGGATAGCGCCACACAGGCCGGTGTCGTTCAGTTGGAGGCTTTGCTGTCACAATTACCTCTGGGACTGGCAATGACAGACCGCGATGGCCGCTTCCTCTTTGGCAATGATGCATTCTTGCGTTCGGTGGAACGAGAAGGGCGCGGCCTTCCTCCATTCCCAACCGATCTAGTCGTCGCAGAGGACAAAGCGGCATTGTCCGACGCAGTCCGCCGGCACGGGCGCGGGCCAACCACAAATGGGGATATGGCGATACGGTTCTCGCATAATCCAGAGGAACCCGTCTCACTTGGCATGGCCGGAGTGCGCGGTCTTGGCGAGGCGTCCGTTTTGCTGAGCCTTGCAGATTCCAGCGAGGAAACACAGCTTAAACGGCAAGTGGCACAAGCCACTAAGATGCAGGCGGTGGGCCAACTCGCTGGAGGTGTGGCACATGACTTTAACAATGTGCTGACCGCTGTGATCGGGACATGCGATCTGATGCTGCTGCGCCATACGCCCGGCGATAGTGACTATGATGATATTCAGCAGATCCGTGCTAACTCCAACCGAGCGGCGTCGCTAACACGGCAATTGCTTGCATTCTCTCGTCAACAGACTTTGCGGCCAGAGATCATCCAAGTGCCTGATGTTGTGAGCGAAGTCGGGCCGCTGATCACTCGGCTCTTGGGTAGCAAGATCCAATACCGCGTTCAGCATGACCGCAATCTTGGCCATGTGCGTGCGGATCCGCAGCAGCTCGAGCAGGTCATTATGAACTTGGCGGTGAACGCGCGCGATGCGATCCAGGCGCGCGGCAATGGAGAAGGGCTCATCTCGCTTCTTACGCGCCGGATGGCCGCCAAAGATGTTGAGAAGATGGGCTCCGATATTCTCCCCGTTTCCGACTACACTGTGTTGGTGGTGCAGGATAATGGCGGAGGCATTCCGCCTGAGGCGATGCCGAAACTTTTTGAACCGTTCTTCACCACAAAGGATCAGGGCAAAGGCACGGGGCTTGGGCTGTCGACAGTTTACGGGATTGTGAAGCAGTCTGGAGGCTTTATTTTCGTCAACAATATCAAGAACGCCGAGGAGCGCGTAACCGGCGCGCGTTTCACGATTTATCTGCCCGTCCATAAAGGTCCTGCGCCCAAACCCAAATCGGAAGAACCCGAACAGGCAGCCTCCAGCCAGTGGTCGGGTGGCGGCAAGGTTCTGCTGGTTGAGGATGAAGATATGGTCCGCGCTGTCGCAGAAAGATCGCTTACCCGCGCAGGATATGATGTGACCGCTTGGACCGATGGAGAAGAAGGGCTCGCCGATTTCCAAGCAGGCAGCCGCTATGATCTGATTGTGTCCGATGTTGTTATGCCGGGAATGGACGGCCCAGCGATGGTGCGCGGCATCCGTGAAATTGATGCGAATATCCCAGTTCTCTTCATGTCAGGCTATGCCGAGGAACAGCTACGAAAAGACATCGATGTGCCCAATATGCACTTCATCCCTAAGCCTTTTAGCGTGAAAGAAATCAGTGCGAAAGTTGGCTCAGTCATGGGGAGCGCTAAGAAAAATGGGGCCGAGGGTAGCGCTACAAACTAGCTGATACTTGCCAGTTCTGGCGGCGATTGGCCGAGCAAAACACTCTATTCATCCTCAATACACAAGCTAAGCTCATGCTTGAGCGAAATGATCATGGGAGTGGGTATGATGAAATCTTGGGTCTCTGGTGGAGCAGCCATTGCGGTTCTGGCTTCAAGTGCAGCAATCGCGCAAAGCTCCCAATCTCAAAATGTCGGCGACCCTGATGCAACAGCGCAAGGCGATGTCGCTGTCACGATCTACAACAACAATCTGGCGCTGGTTCAGGATGTGCGCCAGCTCAACATAGCGAGTGGCCGAAGCCGGGTTGAGTTTCCCGATGTTTCTGCGCAAATCCGCCCCGAAACGCTCAGCTTTTATGCGCCCAATACCACCATCATCGAGCAGAATTTTGACTTTGACCTGCTGACTCCGACCAAGATGATGGAAAAAGCGATCGGTCAAACGGTCACGCTCATTCGCACCAATCCAGCAACTGGCGCTGAAAAGCGGGAGAGGGCCAAAGTGCTTTCAACCGCTGGCGGCGTCGTGATCCAGATTGGCAATCGGATCGAAGTGTTGCGCGATGATGGATTACCGGTGCGGGTTGTCTTTGACCGCGTGCCGCCCAATCTGCGCGCGCGGCCGACATTGTCGGTGAACTTGCAGAGCACACGCGGCGGGTCGCGCCCCGCATCGATCCGCTATCTCACGCCCGGTCTCGGCTGGAGTGCGGACTACGTCGCGCTTTACAATGAAGCCAATGACAGCATCGATATGCAGGGCTGGGTGACGCTGACCAATCGGACCGGCACAACGTTTCATAAGGCTGATACCTTGCTCGTCGCAGGCAATCCCAATGGCAGGGGAGGGCGCCGGAACAACAATCGCAACCTTGTTCGCCCTGGCACACAGGCAGCGGATCGCGAGCGGTTGGGCGATTTTTACCTCTACCCAATCTCTGGCCGCACCACGATTGCCAATGCGCAAACCAAACAAGTGAGCTTCCTTGATGCGCAAGGCGTGCCCGCGCGCAAAACCTATGCGCGCAGCATTGGCTGGCTTGCGAATGATAACCGTCCCGTCAACGCTTCGAGCAATATCTCTTTCTCTTCTTCCCGCGATCAGGGGTTGGGCGATGCTCTGCCCGCGGGAACCGTGCGGTTCTATCAGCGCGATGCGCAAGGCACACCGCAATTCATTGGTGAGAACAATATCGGCCACACGCCGATGGGCAGCGAATTGTCGCTCAAAACCGGCGATGCATTTGATGTGTTTGTCCAGTCAGAGGTAGAAAGCCGCAAGGAAATCACTTCCAATGAATGGGAAAGAAGCGCGCGCTACCGAGTTGTTCGTGAAGGCGAAGTGGTCGAGCGCGTTGATGTTGAACGGCCTAAGAAGTTCTATCGCACCACCATGCGCTACACCTTTACCAATGCCAAGCGCACGCCGGTCGATGTTGACTTAACCCAAAGCGGATTGATGCGCGGCTGGTGGGCGTCTGATTACCGGATTACATCCGAAGATTTAGAAGGACGCCAGATCAACGCCAATACGCGCAAATGGACTGTACCCGTGCCCGCTGAAGGTAAGCGCGTCGTCCGCGTCACCTATGAGACGCGGTATTAGGCGGGCGAGGGCGCGCCCGTGCGGTTTCTCATTTATCTTTTAACGGTCGTACTGGCGATTGCTGCGTTGCCGGTTACCGCGCAATCTCGCGCAATAGTCGAAGCGAGCGCGCCAAAGGACCTTTCTGTGACGGTTTACCGCGATCCTAACCGGCGCGAAGGCCAAGAGGTCGATCGCAACTGGCCACTGGGCTTTGCGATGATATCGGAAACTCGCACTGTCACTTTGCCCACTGGCGAAAGCACCGTCCGCTTTGAAGGCGTTTCAGAAGGAATGGTCGCGGTCAGTGCCATAGTCACCGGCCTCCCAGAAGGCACGATTGAGAAGAACCGCAATGCTGAGCTGCTTTCGCCTGCCGCGCTTGTGAACGGTACGCTCGGCAATCGCGTGTCGATAACCCGGACCAATCCCGCGACTGGAAAGCCTCAATCAGAAGACGCCTTCGTTCGCACGCGGGCCGATGGCGGCCTAGTGCTCGAAACGCAAGGAGGCTTTGAGGCAGTGCGCTGTTCTGGCCTTCCAGAAAAGCTGACGTTCAATGGCGTCCCGCGCGGGCTTTCGGCAAAACCTGTCTATTCGGTCAACACACGCTCAAGCACTGGCGGCACTTACGAAGTGGTGCTGACCTATATCTCTTGGGGATTTGATTGGCAGGCGAATTATGTCGGAACTCTGGGAGGCAGAGCTGTTGATGCAGGCGAATTCGGCATGAACCTTTTAAGCTGGCTCACATTGGTCAACAATAACGGACAGAGTTTTGACAATGCGACTTTGCAAGTCGTCGCGGGTAAGCTCAACATAGACAGCAATTTCGGTGCGCTTGCCGATAGTCCGCGCGCCAACCCTTTGCGGCTCACTTGTTATCCGATTGGCAGCACTGCGGCGGGATCGCCAATTGACAATCCGTTGGCGGACACAATCGTTGTTAGTGGAAGGCGGCGTTCAGAATCCAGATTGATGGCGTCGCCTGCACCAGTTGCTGAAATGGGCGCTGCTGATTCTGTTCAAGCAGTTATGAAGGCCACAGAGGAAAACCTCGGTGACCTCAAACTCTACCGTGTCCCCGAGCGCGTCAATGTCTCTGCCAAAGGGATGAAGCAGGTCGCTTTCCTCAATGAAGATGATGTGAAAGCGCGCTATCTTTACCGCGCATCTTGTGGGTTTGCCGTAACTTTACCCGGCCGCGATGTCCCCGGATCTTCTGCGGCGGAAATGTTACTCGCAACTCGCAATGAGAAAGCAAAGGGGCTGGGCATGGCTCTTCCGCAAGGCGGGTTGGCGGTGTTTGAGCCGAGCGAGCGCGGCCCAAGCCATGGAACGCAATTGGTCGCTGAAACCGATTTGCGCGATTATGCGAGTGGTCAGGATATCGAGCTATCCGTTGGAACCAGCAGTCAGGTTTTTGCCAAATGCATTCCGGCGGAAGGACCGGTGACCGAGCGCAATAAGCACAAATGGTTCCGCATGGGCGCGGAGGTCACCAACGCCAATGCGCATCCCATCGCTTTGCGACTGAACCTTGGCACATCTGGCACATGGGACATTCGTTTTCCGCGCAAAAAAGTACGCATCAAAGACGGAGAACAATTTGTGGAATTTGACATTCCAGCGAATGGAACGCGCAAACTTGCATGGAAAATCCGCAGTCCAAAGTGATGCGTACCCTCGGTAAAGACGCATAGATCGCGCATTCCTACAAAAAATTTTGTTCCGCTCTTGTTCTTTTGGAACAAAGTGGATACAAACTGTTCCCAACGCAATCGGGGTAACAATCATGCAACCCCTCTAGGCAAGCGAAGGAGGCCGTGCGATGGCTACGTCATTGAAACTCGTTGAGAAGGAAAATTCCGTGGACCGTCAAAAGGCTTTGGACGCCGCTTTATCCCAGATTGACCGCGCCTTTGGTAAAGGTTCCGCGATGAAATTGGGCTCGAAAGAGGCGATGAATGTTGAATCGATTTCAACCGGATCGCTTGGCCTTGATATGGCACTCGGCATAGGCGGATTGCCAAAGGGCCGCGTGATCGAAGTGTACGGGCCGGAAAGCTCGGGCAAAACCACACTAGCATTGCATGTAATTGCAGAGGCGCAGAAAAATGGCGGGACGGCTGCGTTTGTTGATGCTGAGCATGCGCTGGACCCTGTTTATGCCAAGGCCTTGGGCGTGGATACCGATGAGCTGATTGTTTCGCAGCCTGATACAGGCGAGCAAGCGCTAGAGATCACCGATACGCTTGTGCGTTCTAATGCGATCGATGTTCTGGTGGTCGATTCGGTCGCGGCTCTGGTCCCCCGGGCTGAGATAGAAGGCGAAATGGGCGATGCGCATGTGGGCTTGCAGGCCCGCCTTATGTCGCAATCGCTGCGTAAGCTTACAGGTTCGATCAACCGTTCGAAATGTATGGTGATCTTCATCAATCAATTGCGCATGAAAATTGGCGTTATGTACGGCAACCCTGAAACAACGACGGGCGGTAATGCGCTAAAATTCTACGCATCTGTGCGCCTCGACATTCGCCGTACTGGCCAGATCAAAGACCGTGATGAAGTGGTGGGCAATGCCACCCGCGTCAAAGTGGTGAAGAACAAAGTGGCCCCGCCGTTCAAGCAGGTTGAGTTTGACATTATGTATGGAGAGGGCATTTCTAAGATTGGTGAGATATTGGACCTTGGCGTGAAGGCTGGTGTGGTTGAGAAATCAGGTAGCTGGTTCTCCTATGACAGCATTCGGATCGGTCAGGGCCGCGAGAATGCCAAGACGTATCTCAAAGAAAACCCAGAAGTTTGCGACAAATTGGAAGCTATCATTCGTGGCCGCACCGATGAAGTCGCGGAGGAAATGGCGACAGGCCCTGACGCGGAGGACTGACGCATTGCCTTAAGCGGACGGCCATCATCCGTGATTTGGCCCGTTCGGAGACATGGAAAGCCGGCGTGCGCCTTGCCTTTGAGGTTGGGAGACGCCGGCTTTTCTATGCCTGATTTCTGCGCCTGAACTGCGCACTGTCCCTTGTCGCTTTCGCAATGAACGCCTAATTGCCATTTATGACGTCAACCAATGAAATCCGCCGGTCGTTTCTCGACTATTTTGCAGGCACTGATCATGCCGAGATACCCAGCGCTCCTCTGGTGCCGTATAATGATCCCACGCTGATGTTTGTGAACGCTGGTATGGTGCCGTTCAAAAACGCTTTCACTGGCTTTGAAACGCCGCCATCTCCGCGCGCTGCCAGCTCCCAAAAATGTGTTCGCGCTGGCGGGAAGCACAACGATTTAGACAATGTCGGCTATACGGCTCGCCATCACACTTTCTTTGAAATGCTCGGAAATTTTTCCTTTGGCGACTATTTCAAAGAGCAAGCGATCCTGCATGCTTGGACATTGCTGACGCGCGAATGGGGCCTGCCAGCGGACAAGCTCACAGCCACCGTTTATCACGATGATGATGAGGCGTTCGATCTTTGGCGCAAAATTTCAGGATTGCCCGAAGATCGCATTATCCGCATTGCGACTAATGATAATTTTTGGTCGATGGGTGCGACGGGACCATGCGGTCCTTGCTCCGAGATATTCTACGATCATGGCGACCATATTGCGGGCGGTCCCCCTGGCAGTCCCGATGAAGATGGCGACAGGTTTGTCGAAATTTGGAACCTCGTTTTCATGCAATATGATCAACAAGAGAGCGGTGAACGTTCGTCTCTGCCAAAGCCTTCGATTGACACAGGCATGGGGCTGGAACGCGTTGCGGCGGTCATGCAGGGCACGCATAACAATTATGAAATCGATACGTTTAAGGCGCTGATCGATGCCTCTCAATCGATCACCGGCGAATATGCGGGCGATGATCAATTGGCGAGCCACCGGATTATTGCCGATCATTTGCGCTCGACCAGTTTCCTAATGGCGGACGGGGTTCTGCCGTCCAATGAAGGGCGCGGTTATGTTCTGCGCCGTATCATGCGCCGGGCTATGCGGCACGCGCATCTGCTTGGCGCAGGCGAACCGATGATGCACCGTCTTGTCCCAGCTTTGGTGACAGAAATGGGGCAGGCCTTTCCTGAGCTTCAGCGCAGTCAAGCGTTGGTCGAAGAAGTGTTCGAACGGGAGGAAATACAGTTCCGCAAAACTCTGGACAAGGGCCTTCGGTTGCTTGACGATGCCGCTGGTTCGATCCCCGAAGGCGGTGAGCTTGACGGCGAAACAGCGTTCAAACTCTACGACACCTATGGGTTCCCCTATGATTTAACCGAGGATGCATTGCGCCCGCGCGGTATCGGGGTAAATCGCTCAGGATTTGAAGCAGCGATGGAACGCCAGAAGGCAGCAGCGCGCGCGGCTTGGAGAGGGTCGGGCGAAGCCGCTTCTGATGAAATCTGGTTCGATGTTGCCGAGCGCGAAGGCGCAACCGAATTTACTGGTTACTCCGCCACTGCGGGTGAGGGTACCGTCGTGTCGCTAGTCAAAGCGGGCGCGGAGGTCACAGAAGCAGAGCAAGGCGACGATGTTCTTGTGCTTACCAATCAGACGCCGTTTTACGGGGAAAGCGGCGGCCAAGCCGGGGACGTTGGTGCGATCTCATCAAAGTCCGGTTTGAAAGCAAGCGTAACCGACACTTCGAAACCGCTGGGCCGATTGCACGTGCATCACGCGCGCATTGAATGCGGCGGATTAGCGGTAGGCGACAATTTGCAAATGCGGGTCGACACAGATCGCCGAGACCGAATCAGAGCGAACCATTCGGCCACGCATTTGGTTCATGCCGCTTTACGCAATGAGTTGGGTGATCACGTTACGCAAAAAGGATCGCTGGTTGCTGATGACCGGCTGCGGTTCGATTTCTCTCATCCGAAGCCCTTGTCAGTCGAAGACATTGCCGCGATCGAGGCTGAGGTGAATGCTGAAATCCGCGCGAATGAACCGGTTGCAACCCGATTGATGAGCCCCGATGATGCAGTCGAAGCCGGAGCGCTCGCGCTGTTTGGCGAGAAATATGGCGAAGAGGTCCGCGTTCTTTCCATGGGCCGCAGCGGTGATGATGGCCGCAATTTCTCGGTCGAATTGTGCGGCGGCACCCATGTGAATGCGACCGGCGATATTGGTCTTTTTCGGATAATCTCAGAAAGCGCAGTGAGTTCAGGGGTCCGCCGTATTGAGGCATTGACAGGGGAGGCTGCGCGGCAGTGGCTCGTCGGGCGTGAAGAAGCGCTCAAAGCAGCTGCGAGCGCCATTCGCGCTATGCCTGATGAAGTGCCAGCGCGCATTTCAGCATTGCTCGATGAACGAAAGAGGCTGGAGAAAGAACTGGCTGAAGCGAACAAAGCACTGGCATTGGGCGGAGGAAGCGGCGTTGATGAGGGCGCTGGTGGCGATGAAGATATTGGCGGCATCACTTTCAACGGTCAGGTTATTCAAGGCCTAAGCCCCAAAGAGCTTCGCCCGCTTTTGGATGAAGCCAAAGGGCGTATGGGATCAGGCATTGCAGCGATCTGCGCGGTGAATGATAGCAAGGCAGCCTTCGCAGTGGCCGTGACCGACGATTTGACGGAGCGGTTTAGCGCTGTTGATCTCGTCAAAGCCGGCGTTGAAGCGCTGGGCGGAAAAGGCGGCGGCGGCCGACCCGATATGGCGCAAGGCGGCGGCCCAGATGGCGACAAAGCGGCGGATGCTTTGTCGGCAGTGCGCAGCGCAATCGGCTAAATATTACATATCCGCATTGCTGGTGCGTAGTTTCGGGCGGTAGTCCATCGCGCCATCGCGTTCGATTTTCTCGCGAAACTCGTCGCGTTTTTCGTGAATCGATGCGATTACCGGCCCCATTGGCACGCCGATATCCACCAGCACCGCTTCGGATAATTGCAGCGAGCTTTCCAATGTTTCGGGCACAGCGTGGCTTGCGCCTGCGCGATACAATTCCGCAGCATGGTTTGAGTCGCGCGCCCGCGCAACGATGAGGAGGTCCGGATGGGCTTTGCGCAATTTGGTTGTCAGCCTTTGTGCTAAAACTGGCTCATCCATTGTCAGAACAACGGCGGGAGCATTCTCAATTCCAAGCCGAGATAATGCATCACCGCGTGCCGCGTCGCCAAAGGCTGCGCGGTATCCATCGCGCTTGGCTCTTTCGATAAGATCAGCGTCAGAGTCCACGGCAACATAGGGTTTGTCATGCGCGTCGAGCATTTGTGCGATCAACCGCCCAACGCGTCCGACGCCGATGATAATAACATGCGGAACGTTTGGGTTGTCTGGCGGCAATTCGGGCACTGGCTCGACACGGCGGGCAATGACGCGGCCTAACCCGGCAAGTAGCGGCGTAACAGTTAGACCGATAGCCGTCACAATCTGCCAGAATTGCGCTGTGCCCGGCTGTATCAGCATCGCCGAACTGGCAGCGGCAAGCACAATCAGCGTGGTCTCAGATGGGCTTGCCATCAAAACGCCTGTTTCTGTCGCAGTGCTGCGGCGCGCACCCATGAGCCTTAGGAGCATGCCGGTCACGATGGCCTTGAAAGTCAAAACCAGAACCACGGCAAGCACAATCTTGCCAAGATTGTCCCAGATCGTAGTGAGGTCGATGCTCATGCCAACCGTGATTAGGAATACGCCGAGAGCAAGGCCCTTGAAGGGCTCCATGATACTTTCGACTTCCCCGTGATATTCAGTTTCCGCGATCAAAAGACCCGCGATCAGCGCGCCCACAATAGGCGAAAGCCCGACAGCAGCGGTCGCAAGGCTTGCTCCGATCACCACCAACATAGATGCGGCTAAGAAGAGTTCAGGGCTCTTGGTACGAGCGGCTTGCGCAAACAACCTAGGCAGGGCGATGCGCCCCAATATGAGCAAAGCTGCTACGACAAGTCCCCCTTTCCATAGCGTGTCGACCATCCCCTCCAATCCTTCCGCCTGAGCAAAGGGGGCCATCGCGCCCAGGATGAAGACGATCGGCACGATCATAATATCTTCGAACAGAAGCATGGAAAGGGCGGCGCGGCCGACCGGGCTACTGGTTCCAGATATCGGCAAAACTATCGCTGTACTGGAAAAGGCGAGGGCAAAGCCAAGCGCCAGCGCGCCGGTCCAATACTGCCCCATCATCGATAGGAACATCGCCAGCACGCCGCCGATCAGCAGCAGTTCCATCGCGCCTAGGCCAAAGACCAGCCGCCGCATTTGCCACAGCCGGTTAAATGACAGCTCCAGACCAATAGTGAAGAGCAGCAGGATAATGCCGAATTCGGCAAAGGGTTCTAACCCCTCCGGATCAGAAATGGTCACGTGGGCTAGCCATTCATATTCATAGACCAGCTTGCCCAGTCCAAACGGACCGACCAAAATTCCGATCAAGATGAAACCGATAACCGGCGTGATCCGAAAACGGGTGAAGACCGGTATAACAATCCCTGCAGCGCCCAGAATAACGAGCGCGTCGGAGAGGATTGGGGAAGGGGTGAGTTCACCGGCCATAGCGCAGTGTTAAGCGCACGCGCGCACGCTGTCACCACGCCACATGTCTTATGGACGAAAAAGGGGGCAGCAAACGCCGCCCCCTTCTTACCATTTCAAAGATATCTGTTCGCTGCTTTGGCCTATTTCGCCATTTCTGCTTCGAGATTGGTAACAATCGATTCGAAGAATTGTTCGGTTGTTTGCCAGTTCTGATTGGGTCCGATCAGCAGCGCCAAATCCTTGGTCATGCTACCGTTTTCGACTGTTTCAATGCAAACCCGCTCCAACGTTTCAGCGAATTTGACCACTTCGGGAGTGTCGTCGAACTTGCCGCGATACATAAGGCCGCGGGTCCATGCGAAGATGGATGCAATCGGATTGGTTGAGGTCGCATTCCCTTGTTGATGCTGGCGATAGTGACGCGTCACTGTGCCGTGTGCAGCTTCTGCTTCTACGCAATCACCAGAAGGCGTCATCAACACTGACGTCATGAGGCCAAGTGAACCAAAGCCTTGCGCAACGGTATCGGACTGAACATCGCCATCATAGTTCTTACACGCCCAAACGAACTTGCCGTTCCACTTCAACGCTGCGGCAACCATGTCATCGATTAGGCGGTGCTCGTAGGTGATGCCCGCCTCCTCAAATTTGTCCGCAAATTCAGCGTCGAACACTTCTTGGAACAGGTCTTTAAACCGGCCATCATATTTCTTCATGATGGTGTTCTTGGTCGAGAGATAAACCGGCCAACCGCGATCCAGACCATAATTCATCGATGCACGGGCAAAGTCGCGAATTGAATCGTCAAGGTTGTACATCGCCATCGCAACGCCGGATGATTGGAATTCGAACACGTCGAGGTCGATTTTCTCGCCGTCATTGCCTTCGAAAACAAGGCGCAGCTTACCAGCGCCCGGGATCAGAGTGTCGGTCGCGCGATATTGGTCGCCAAATGCGTGCCGGCCTACAACAATCGGGTCGGTCCAGCCAGGTACAAGGCGCGGTACATTGTCGATCACGATGGGTTCGCGGAACACAACACCGCCCAAGATATTGCGGATAGTGCCGTTTGGTGAACGCCACATTTGTTTAAGGCCAAACTCTTCAACGCGGTCTTCATCTGGGGTGATGGTCGCGCATTTTACGCCAACACCATACTCTTTTATCGCATTGGCCGCATCGATCGTGATTTGGTCATCGGTTTCGTCGCGCTTTTCGATCGAAAGGTCGTAATATTTCAGATCAATGTCGAGATAAGGCAGGATCAGCCGCTCGCGGATCCATTGCCAAATGATCTTGGTCATTTCATCGCCGTCTAGCTCGACGACCGGGTTCTTCACCTGGATTTTTTGCATTTTGGCCCTGTTGATTCGAATGAAGGGAGGAAAGGTTCGAGCGCGCTTTAGCAGAGGGCGCGCAGGGTGCAAGTTTGGCGGGCATTTACCGAGGTTAGCGGGCCGCTTTTGCTGGAATGCATGAGGGGAAATCGATGGTGGGCGTAGAGAGAGTTGAACTCCCGACCCCTGCAATGTCAATACAGTGCTCTACCACTGAGCTATACGCCCACACTATCGATTGGTCGCTGATCGCTCAGCGGAGGCGCGCTTTAACTCGGCGTTTGCGCGGGTGCAAGCGATTCGCGCGTTGTTGCGCTGCGAAGGCCGGTAAGAAGCTTACAAAGACGCTTCGCGCTGCTCTTCAAACACGCGCTCAACCTCAAGCACGAGGTCGCGCAGGTGAAACGGTTTGGACAGCACTTTTGCTGCTGGTTGCTCCTTACTTGCCCGCAGAGTGACGGCTGCGAAGCCAGTGATGAACATCACTTTGGTGCTCGGTGAAATGTCTGAGCAGCGCTGGGCCAGCTCAATTCCGTCCATCTCCGGCATTACGATATCAGACAGCAGCAAATCAAAATGCTCTTTTTCAAGCAAAGGCAGGGCATCGGTTCCCCGATCTACCGTGACTACATGGTATCCAGCCTTGGTTAGCGCGCGCTCTAAATAGGAGCGCATCGCTGTTTCATCTTCGGCCAAGAGGATTTTGAGTTTGTCAGAATCGTTCATATCCTGCCCTTTAGCCCAGAGGTTTTAAGAAATCTTTGTTATCAGATCAGCTGCCCTGCTTTGACACAGGCTGAATGAGCGGGCAGCACCGTATGCGATGGATAGCAGGCAGAACACGGCGAGTGATTCGATATGGGAGGCGTCGGCGTCCTTTACATTGGATGCGTCCAAAGTGCCGCCTGTTCCGATCCTTATCGCTGCACCTCATGGCGGCCGTAGATATCCGGTACATGTTCTTGAAAATATGCGTGAACCTGTATTTTCCCAGCTTCGTTTAGAGGACCGTTTAATCGACCGGATCGCGAGCGATGTGGCAAGGCAAACTGGGGCTAGCTTGCTGATTGCGCATGCGCCGCGAGCAGTGCTCGACCTGAATCGCGGACGCAGTGATGTCGATTGGAGCATGATTAAAGGACCGAAACGGCCTGAACCATCGCACCTGCACACAAGTCGGCGGGCTCGCAGCGGGTTGGGATTAATCCCGCGTAGGCTTCCAAACTTTGGCGAAATTTGGAAGGACAAGCTCACGCAAGGTGAGCTTGATGATCGAATTGCGGGGATACACCGTCCCTATCATTCCGCGCTGGGCAAAGAGATGGAGCGGATCCGCGATCATTGGGGCGCGGCCTTGCTGCTAGATTTGCATTCTATGCCCCCGCTCAAAAAACGTTACGGCATGGATCATATCGCCCGTTTCGTGGTTGGCGACCGATTTGGCGCATCGTGCGATCCCAGCCTTTCATCGCGCGCTTTGAGCTTTCTGGAGCGGCAATTGTCGCCCGCTAATCACAATCGCCCCTATTCTGGTGGGTATGTACTTGATCAACATGCAGCACCTGTGCGCGGTCTGCATGCGATGCAATTGGAAGTCTGTCGCAGCCTCTATTTGGACGGGGCGCTGGCACAGCTCAGTGCAGGCGCAGCACCTTTGGCGGAAACATTGGCCGCAATGGTTCGCGAATTGGCTGCATCAACCGCGCGCTTAGGGGAGGCAGGAAGCGGATTTCGCGGGGAGGGCGGAGCATTCGCGCAAGCAGCCGAGTAGTCAAGACGCTGAATGAAAAAGGGCGGCCCGTCTTTTCAACGCGCCGCCCCAATTTCATGTAATCGGTTTAGGTCAGTTACTTTTTCTTTTTCTTCTTCTCAGCCTCGGCCTCAGGTGCTGGAGTAGGTTCTGGAACCTTGCCCTGGGCTGCCTGACGCGAGAATACCATCCGCATCAGATTGAGCGAGAACAGGTGAGCGTGGATCAGCATGAGCATGCCGTTCTTATTCAGTTCTTCTACTGTAGCGTTCGGCAGTTCGCGCAGTTTGTTTTCATCGACCATTTGGAAGCCGCGATACACATACGGATTGTCGGGCTTGTCGTTTTGAGTAATCGCAATCTCGCCATCCATCAGCAGTTCGTGCTTGGCAAGCTCATCCATAAACGCTTTTGTACGCTGACCGGATTCCTCAAACTTTTGGCAGAAGTCCAAAATACCCTTCGTGAATTCAGTCGGTTGAGCGTCCTTTTCGAACAGTTCACTGCCGTCTTTGAACTCGCCAACAACGCCGGATTGCGGGTCAAAACATAGCGACAGCTCGTCCGTTTCTTGCGTCAGCTTTGCGAGCATAAAGGGATAGCGGCGCGCATAGGCGGGCAGATAGACATTGTCCATCAGCTGGCCTTTGTCGTCGATAAAGGTATTCACGCCTTCATTGAGGCCAAACATGCCAATCGGCAGCGGATTTTCACCAGCAGTGAAAACAATTGGAAAGCTGCGCTGTGCATCAACGAATTCATCCACCGTCAGCGGGATGGCATGAGTGTCGGCAAGGAAGCTTGCATCATCGAAGGTCTTGCTTTTCCAGCCAGCGTGGTCGCGGCTGTTGAGCGGCATGAGATCTTTGTAAAAGAGAGGCAGTTGAGGTTGCGGCGCGCTCGCCATGGATAGTCTCCAAAACTAAAGGTGTTCCTGAAAATAGCCCGCCAGTTCTCCCCACGCAGGCCCTGCGCTGCGCTCTTTAGGGCGAAGACCGCGGCGGTGCAAGCGGTACAAGCTTACCAGGATTTAAGAGGCCCTTTGGATCAAGAGCATCTTTCACGCTGCGCATGAGTGATAGGGCGACGCTGTCGCCCAATCTGCCCAGTTCATCGCGCTTCATTTGGCCGATCCCATGCTCTGCGCTGATGGAGCCGCCGAAGCGCGTGACCTCATCATGGACATAGGCGGAGATGTCTTTGCCCTGATCCAATTCCCACTCGCCTGGAACCACGCCTGATGGGGCAAGGACATGAAAATGAACATTGCCGTCGCCAAGATGGCCGAAGCTGGCAGCGACGGTGCCAGCAAACCTCTGCTCTACTGCGGAGCCGACGTCTGCAATGAAATCGGGCATAGCGTCTACGGGGACAGAAATATCATGCTGCATCGCTGGGCCTATCGCGCGTTCAGCAGCGGAAATGGAATCGCGCAGGTTCCACAGCGCGTCTGCTTGGGCTTCATTGCTTGCGATCACAACATCTTGAACCAGCCCGCTGTCTAGCGCTTCGCCCAAGCTCGCCTCAGCCCTTTCCTGAAGATCGCTGGCATCGGAATGGGGCGTTACCAATTCGATCAATGCGTTCCAAGGGTGCATGTCTGAAAGTGGCGCCCGCGCGGCGCTTTCGTGGTTTAGTACAGCCTCAAGACAGTGTTCAGGAACGACTTCAAAACCTTCTAATTCTTCGGCAAATTGGGATTGGAACTGGATCAAGAGTTGCCGGGCATCGTGGATAGTATCAAGTCCTATCCATGCGACGATGCGCGTTCCAATCGCAGGAATAAGCGTCAAGCGAGCGCCGGTAATGATGCCTAGAGTGCCCTCAGAACCGATCAGCATTTGCTTCAGATCAAACCCGCGATTGTCCTTCTTCAAAGCAGTCAAGCTATCGAAAACCTGCCCATCGGCCAGCACCGCTTCAATGCCCAGCACTTGCGCGCGCATCGTCCCGTGCCGCAAAACCTGCGTGCCGCCAGCATTGGTTGAAATGAGCCCGCCAATCGTGGCCGATCCTTTCCCACCCAAAGTTAATGGAAAACGTAAATTCTGGGCCTCTGCTGCTTCATGCAATGTCTGCAAAATCACGCCCGCATCGCAGACAGCTGTTTGCGCACCCGCATCAAATTCGCGGATCGTGTTCATCCGTCTAAGCGACAGAAGCACGCTTTGCCCGCTTTCATCAGGCGTCGCTCCGCCAGACATTCCGCTATTTCCGCCTTGGGGGACAATCGCGATATCGTGCTCGCCGCAAAGACCGACAAAATCTGCGACTTCTTGCGTCGATGAAGGCTGCGCCATGCCGATAGCGGCACCGGTGTAGCGTCCGCGCCAATCGGTGAGCCAAGGCTCCAACAGATCGGGATCGCAAGTAAAGCCCCTCGGGCCCAGAAGCGCGTTCGCAGCCTCGACAAAATTCGAATGATTCGGCATGTGCAAGCCTATGGCATAGAGCACGGGGCTAATTCCAGCGCCGGGTGAGCGACAAATTGGATTAAGCCAATGTTCAACCGAAGCTGTTAGTGACGCCAGTCTGATTAACTTTGCCGCCTAAGGAATAGCGCCAAACGGTTCGCACTATGACCAGTTTCTTCGCCTATTTTGCGCCATTAGCGCTTTTGCTTCCCTCTGTGGGCGGCGATGATAGCGTGGGTGCGGGTAGCGAGACGGCAAGATTGGATCCCAAGCAGGTCGAGCAGATTGCCAAGGGTGCTGAGCTCAGCAAGGTGAACCGTGACGGCATTCTCGCGCCGCATCCGGTTTCTCTGCCGGTCCAACAGCAAGTGCGCATTGAGCGCCGAGTGATCGTACGGATTGCGCCGCAAAGTCCGCGTAGCCGTAGCAATCTTGTTGCTGATTTGCCTTCGCGCGCTCCCACATCGAAATTTGTTGAGCGCAAGACGGGTAAGTGCATTCCAGTGTCTAGTATTGCGGGCGTTCAAACCAGCAGCGGAAGCAAGTTACTCCTCTATTTAAAAGATCGGCGTGTGCTAACCGTCAATCTGGAAAAGTCATGCCGCTCGCGCGACTTTTACAGCGGTTTTTATGTTGAGAAGAACAAGGATGGGAAGCTGTGCGTTAAGCGCGATGAACTTCATTCCCGTTCAGGCGCAAAATGCGAAGTCTCCCGGATGCGGCAATTAGTGCGTGTGTCAAAGTAGCCTCGGCTAGCCCGATTTCTTGACTTAGTCGGGTATTTTCCGCAAAGGCGCTCTCAGCCAATGATGGCAGCTGCATAGGGCAGCACAATTGGGCGCAAGCATTCGCGTCCGTTCCCGTGGCCAAGACTGGCCCAAAACCCGGACATTTTGCTTATGACTTTCGCCGATCTCGGCCTTTCTGATGAATTGCTAAAAGCCGTCTCTGACGCTGGCTATACTGAACCCACCGCCATCCAAGCCGAGGCGATCCCGCCCGTTTTGATGATGAAAGACATTATCGGCATCGCGCAAACCGGAACGGGTAAAACAGCCAGTTTCGTGCTGCCAATGATTGATGTGCTGTCTTCTGGCCGCCGCCGTGCGCGCATGCCGCGCTCTTTGATCTTGGAGCCTACGCGCGAGCTTGCCGCTCAAGTTGCCGAAAACTTCGAGAAATACGGTGCTAATCACGATCTAAAAATGGCACTGCTGATCGGCGGCGTTCAAATGGGCGATCAGGTTAAGGCACTGGATGAAGGGGTTGATGTTCTAATCGCAACGCCGGGGCGCTTAATGGATCTGTTTGAGCGCGGCAAAATCATGCTCAACGGCTGCGAATTGCTAGTGATTGATGAAGCTGACCGTATGCTCGACATGGGCTTTATCCCGGATATTGAGTTCATATGCGCGAAACTACCGGAAACCCGGCAGACCATGCTGTTCTCGGCAACCATGCCGCCGCCAATTGAGAAGCTGGCCAAGACTTTCCTGACCAATCCAAAGCGGATTGAAACTGCGCGCGCGGCCAGCACCAACAAAGATATTACCGCGTTTAAAGTGCCAGTGAAGTCGCGGCAAAAGCGCGACACGCTGAAATGGCTTTTGCGCAATGATCTGGTCGAAACAGCGATCATCTTTGCCAATCGTAAGACCACTGTGCGCGATCTCAATAAGAATTTGGCGCGAGATGGCTTCGCTAGCGGCGAGATACACGGAGATATGGACCAGACCAGCCGTCTGCGTGAGCTTGAACGGTTCAAATCGGGCGATATCAATATTCTCGTCGCTTCAGATGTGGCGGCGCGCGGGCTCGATATTAAAGGTGTTAGCCATGTCTTCAATTATGACACGCCGTGGCATCCCGATGATTATGTTCACCGGATCGGACGGACGGGCAGGGCGGGCGCAAAGGGCCGCGCCTTTACTTTTGTCGCGCCAGAAGATGCCGAAGCGATTGAGAATGTTGAAAAACTCACCGGTCATCCGATCAACGTGTTTGGCAAAGCGGATGTGCAGGTCGAACTGAAAGAAGCGCCTGAGAAGCCGAAGAAAGCCCGCGATACATCCGAAGAGGGGGGGGCGCGCGAGGACAAACCAAAGAGCACGCGGCGCAAGAAGTCGGAAGATGGCGAGCGTACTGAAAAACCGGTTGAAAAGCCCAAGCGCGGGCGCAAACCTAGTCGCGACAAGGCGGATGACGAACCGGGCGCGCCAGATGAGTGGAATGGCCCCAAGCCCGGCTTCCTCGATATTGGTGCGAGCTGACGAAACTCTTGGGCGGATCAACTAAGGCTAGCCTATGATCGTCTCAAATTTCCCCAGTTCGACCAGGCCGGAGCGGATCGCCGATGGCGCGATCCATGCGTTCAGCCTCGTCCTTTTTGTCATCGCCAGCGTTTTTCTAATTCAAATGAGCGCGCAGCATGAGAAAGCTTGGTTGTTGGCCGCGACCGTTATTTACGTCTTTGCTGGGCTGGCCTCGCTGCTCGTCTCTTTCGCCTATCACCTATCGGCATGGCATCACTGGCGGCTGACTTTGCGCCGGTGGGATCATGCTGCGATCTATCTGGTAATTGCTGCGGTCTTCAGCCCGCTTTTGATCCTGTGTGACACATGGTCGGCCTATGCGATCCTCGTCGTGATCTGGCTGTGCGCCGCGGTCGGCCTGTGGTTCAAATTGGTGGCAGGTGCGGTCGAGAGCCGTTGGTCGCTCTTTTCCTATATTGCGATGGGCTGCCTCTCCTTTGTCGCTTTGCCCGACTTTTGGGAGCATTTGCCCAAACTGACGACCAAGCTTGTTGGCGCGGGCGGCCTATTCTACCTGATCGGCACGGCCTTCTACCGCCGCAAAGCGATGCGGTTCCGCTATCCGGTCTGGCACATTTGGGGCACTTGCGGCGGCTTCTCTTTCTTCACCGCGATTTGGGTGGCGATGGCGGGGTAAAGGCTCAGCCCGCCAGCGTCACAAAGCTATCGACGACGCGCTTCGTGCCGTATTCTTCAAACTCAATTTCCAGCTTATTGCCTTCTTGCGCCATCACTACGCCCGATCCGAATCTGTCGTGATGGACTTGCGCGCCAATCGCGATATCGCCGCGCGGTTGTGCGGCAAAGCTGGCGGCGCTGCGGCGGTTTTCGCGAACGCGGGCTGGCTTCGTCTCATAGCCTGATTCAAGCGCGCGCTGCCAACCGGGGCCGCGCGCTGAGGAGCGGGTGGGGCGGGTGCTCGCGACATGGGCGAAGGGGTCTTCGCTTTCCGACCAATTGGCGCGCCACATGCTAGCCCCGCCGCTCATCGTGCTCTCTTGTTCGATATGCTCTTCAGGCAATTCTTCGATAAAGCGCGAAGGGATCGAGCTTGTCCATTGCCCGTAAATGCGCCGGTTCGCCGCGTGAAAGATGGTGCATTTCTTTTTCGCCCGCGTGATTGCCACATAGGCAAGGCGGCGTTCCTCTTCCAAACTCGCGAGGCCGCCCTCATCAATCGCGCGCTGCGAAGGGAAAACGCCTTCTTCCCATCCGGGCAGGAAGACATTGTTAAACTCCAATCCCTTCGCGCCATGCATGGTCATGATGGTGATTTTCTCGCCATCATCGGACGCGTCATTGTCCATCACTAGCGCGACATGCTCCAGAAAATCGCCCAAAGTTTCATACTCTTCCATCGCGCGGGCAAGCTCGGAGAGGTTTTCTTGGCGGCCCGCGCTTTCGGGCGTGCGATCTTTGGAAAGCATCTCGTCATAGCCGCTTTCGGCCAAGACAGTGCGCAGCAATTCGGCTGGCGATAGCTCTTCGGATTGCTCGCGCCATGCGAGGAATTGGCGCAGCAGCCCGCCAATCGTGTTCGCCGCGCGTTTAGGCAGCTCATCGCTATCCGCCAATTGCAGCGAAGCGGCGGCCAAGGGCTGGCCTGTGCGCCGCGCATGTTGGTGCATCTTTTCCAGCGTTTTTGCGCCAAGCCCGCGCTTGGGTTGATTGTAGATCCGCTCAAAGGCGAGATCATCTTGCGGCTGAGCGATGACGCGCAAATAGGCAAGAGCATCGCGAATTTCCGCCCGCTCATAGAAGCGGAAACCGCCGATAATCCGGTAATTGATACCGATCTGGATAAAGCGGTCTTCAAATTCGCGGGTTTGGTATTGGGCGCGCACAAGGATGGCGACCTCGTCCAAATTCGCGCCTTCGCCTTCCAACCGCTCAATCGCCTCGCCTACGCGCCGCGCTTCTTCGGGAGCATCCCACACGCCGGTTACGGTGACTTTATCGCCGCCATTGACCTCAGTCCAAAGCGTTTTGCCAAGCCGCTCCGAATTGGCTTTGATCAGGCCGGAGGCGGCGCCCAGAATGTGGGGAGTGGAGCGATAATTCTGCTCCAGCTTGATCACTTTGCAGCCGGGAAAATCCTTCTCAAAGCGCAGGATATTGGCGACTTCTGCCCCGCGCCATGAATAGATCGACTGGTCATCATCGCCGACCACACAGATATTCTTGCGCGTTTGCGCGAGCAGCCGCAGCCACAGATATTGGACAGCGTTGGTGTCCTGATATTCGTCGACCATTACATATTTGAAGCGGTTTTGATATTGCTCCAAAACCTCGCGATGCTTGCGAAAAATGTTGAGCATATGCAGCATCAAATCGCCAAAATCACACGCGTTGAGCGCTTTGAGCCGATCCTGATACAGGCCATAGAATTTCGCGCCATGCCCATTGCCGTAGCTCTCATTTTCCACCGCATCGAGATCAGCAGGGTTGAGGCCGCGGTTCTTCCAGCGGTCAATCAGTGCGGCCAACTGGCGCGCGGGCCAGCGCTTCTCATCGAGATCATTTTCAGTGATGATCTGCTTTAAGAGCCGGATCTGATCGTCCGTATCGATGATTGTATAATTGCTTTCCAGCCCCGCCAATTCGGCATGGCGGCGCAGCATCTTCGCGCAGACCGAGTGAAACGTGCCGAGCCACGGCATTCCTTCCACCGCTTGGCCCAAATGCTGGCCCACGCGCTCGCGCATTTCGCGTGCGGCCTTGTTGGTGAAAGTGACGCAGAGAATCTCTGATGGCCAAGCCAGCCGCATAGCCACCAAATGGGCAAGGCGAGCGGTGAGGGCGGCTGTCTTTCCCGTGCCTGCACCTGCCAACATTAAAACCGGCCCTTCGGTGGTTAGCACAGCCTCGCGCTGCGGCGTGTTGAGCCGCGCGGCATAGGCTGGCACGTTTTCTTCAGGGCCGCTGTGAATAGGGGAAGCGCTAGGCGTGTTCATAGACGTGAACATCTAGAGAACATGAAGCTATGGCGCAAGCGGAGTAGTGGTGGTTTTCCGAATGATATGCAGCATGGCTTTGCCGACCCGGCGCTTTTTTTGTGTTTCCAGCGTTTTGACGGTGACGCTTTCCTTGGCCGAAGTTTCCACCGCAATCCAGGTTGCATCCCCAATCCAACCGAGCCGCAGCAATCGGTCGAGCGCAACAGCGCCGGCGCCAGTTTCATAGGGCGGATCGAGCAGCAAAAGATCAAGCGGTTCGCTAGATGCGCTTAGCGACATAACAGAGGCCGCCTGCACTTCGCTGTGTCCGCGTGCATCTAGGGCCGATAAGTTGGCGCGGATCGCATCGAGCGCGTGTTTATTTTGTTCAACAAACAGGCAATGCGCGGCGCCGCGTGATAGTGCCTCAAGTCCCAAAGCGCCCGACCCTGCAAACAGGTCGGCAACACGCAACCCTTCGAATGTGCCAAGCCGGCTTGTGAGCATATTGAACAGGGTTTCGCGCGTACGGTCAGCCGTTGGCCGGGTTGCATCTCCTTTAGGTGCAGTCAGTTTACGTCCGCGCCAATCGCCTGCGATAATCCTCATCGGCTAACCTCTACTTCCGGCCGCCGCGTTTGAGCTGACTTTGGAAACGGCCCAGGTCACCTTTGCGAATTTCAGCAGCTTGTCCGCGGCCAAGCTCACCCAGTTCAAACGGGCCGTAGGACGTACGGATTAGGCGGCTTACTTCCAGACCCAGATATTCGAGGACCCGGCGTACCTCGCGGTTCTTACCTTCGGTAATCGTCACCTCTATCCATTGGTTGCGGCCCGTTCGCCGCTCCAGATTTGCGTCGATGCTGCCATATCGCACACCGTCAATCTCTACGCCGTCCATTAAATCTTCGAGTTGAGCCTGCGTGACTTCGCCAAATGTGCGCGCGCGGTAGCTGCGCTCAATCCCGGAGGATGGCAGCTCCATTGCGCGTTTCAATCCGCCATCATTGGTGAGTAGGAGCAGGCCCTCTGTATTGAGATCAAGCCGTCCGACCGGCATCAGCCGCGGCGTATCTTTAGGCAGTGCATTGGTGAGCGCAGAATAGATCGTCGCGCGGCCAGAAAAATCGCGCTCAGCGGTTAGCAATCCGGTCGGCTTGTGAAAGGCAAAAAGGCGAGTTGGTTCCGGCTTGCCAACGGGTTTGCCATCGACCGTCACCCCGCGCAGACTTTCGAGAAAAGTGGCAGGCGTTTCGACAACCTTTCCATCAATGGCTATGCGCCCATCGCCAATCATGCGCTCCACTTCGCGGCGGCTGGCAACACCGGCGCGGGCCAAAAGCTTAGCGATGCGGTCGCCTTCTGGACGGCCTTCTTGACGTGTCGACTTGGTCATAGGCCGCCGCCTAGGCGCTCACGCGTTGGCGCGCAATGCTTGCATGACGATTGCGTTAAAGCGCGCCACGCCCCCTTCGAGCGTGCCGAGCATGATGTGATCCACCGCGCCGCTTTCCAACCCTTGCTGGCCAAGCTCCGCTGCGCGGAAATCTTCGGACGCAAAGACCCCGCCATCAAGCAGTTTCCAGCTGCGCTCCCAATGATCGCGGGCTTTGTCTGTTTGCGGCTCTTCTGGGATCAGCATGAAGTCTTCGACCAAAGTGCGATTGTGCGCCTGAGGCATCAGCACCATCACATTCACATAGTCGGGGCTGGGGATGACAATGGT
>CAZAIG010000018.1:0-3866 GCA_964485135.1 uncultured Porphyrobacter sp.
TAGAGCAATGAAACATCGCGATAAAGTGATTCGCTTCAATCTAAAATCCCTGAGGGGGGTCTGGCTTTCACCTTGAGTGAGCACCCCTTTCGCGCCCGGATTCTCAAACATTTAGATTGGATTTAAGCGGATGACGCAGGCTAATAGCGCTCGCGATACGAGCACAAACAAAGGCCGCCGCATCAACACGCGGTGGCGGGACCGGTTTCTCGAAAACCTCTCCCAAACAAGCAATGTCACGAAATCAGCCGAAGCCGCTGGGGTAAAACCCAGCGCCGCCTACTGCGCACGGACCAATGAACCGGAATTTGCCGAACGTTGGCTCGCTGCGCTGTGGGAAGGATATGCCCATCTCGAACTCGAAGTGCTGCGGCGGCTGCGCGAAGGAGAGCAAAAGACGCCCGATGGCGAGAAATATGACTTTGCCAATGCGATCCGGCTTTTGTCGGCGCACCGCGACAATGCGGCCCAAGCTCAAGCGAAGCAGCGCAATGTCAGTGCAGCAGAAGTGCGCGCCTCGATCGACCGCAAGGTTGAGGACATTCGCCTGAAATTCATCGCTGAAAAAGCGAAAGAAAACAATGAGCGCTGATCAGCACGATTGGCTCGCAGGCACTAACGGAAAAACGCGCGATCAGCTGGCGAAAAAGCTCAACCAGCCAGAACGCAACGCCTTTGTTTATCACTGGCCGATCTTAGCCCGCACGGCGCAATTGCCGCCGCCTGGGCCTTGGCGCACATGGCTGGTGATGGCGGGCCGCGGTTTTGGCAAAACGCGGGCCGGCGCTGAATGGGTGCGGATGATCGCTCAGGATAATCCCGATGCCCGCATTGCGCTGGTCGCGGCATCCTTGGGCGAAGCGCGTGCGGTTATGATCGAAGGGGAAAGCGGCATTCTAGCGGTTCACCCGCCGGAGGACCGGCCCCATTTTGAAAGCACGCGGCGCAGGCTCGAATGGCCCAGCGGCGCGCAGGCGACTATGTATTCAGCAGCTGAGGCAGAGAGCCTTCGTGGGCCGCAGCATAGCCACGCCTGGTGTGATGAGATCGGCAAATGGCCGCTCGCCCATGAAACGGCGACCAAATGCTGGGACAATTTGCTGATGGGTTTGCGGCTTGGCGCAGAGCAGAAAGTGATGGTCACGACCACGCCGCGCTCTGTCCCTTTGCTGCACCGCATTTTGGAAGGTGAGGCAGCTGGAAATGTTGTCATTACTCGCGGCGCAACAGCCGACAATGGCGCGCATCTGCCGCAGAGTTTCTTGGATGCAATGGAAAGCGAGTTCGCCGGAAGTCTGCTCGCCCGGCAGGAACTGGGCGGCGAGCTGATCGACAATGTTGAGGGCGCTCTTTGGTCGCGCGAATTGATCGAAGCAGCGCGAAAAGATGGGCGGACAAACGGCGAAACCAGCGTTTATACGCGCACCGTGGTTGCGGTTGACCCCCCCGCCTCTGCCACTGGTGATGCCTGCGGTATTGTTGTCGCCGCTATCGACGCAGAAGGTGTCGGCCACGTTCTGGCCGATTGCTCGGTCGAGCGCGCTAGCCCTGAACGCTGGGCCGCTGCGGTCGCCAGTGCCGCCCAGCAATGGGAGGCAGACCGCGTGATCGCAGAGGCCAATCAAGGCGGCGCAATGGTGGAAAGCGTGCTGCGTGCCGCTAACTGCTCGCTGCCGATCAAGCTGGTTCATGCGACCAAGAACAAAACCGCGCGGGCAGAGCCAGTGGCCGCGCTTTATGAAGTCGGACGCATCCGGCACGCCGGCTTGTTTGCCGCATTGGAAGATCAGCTGTGCGGCATGATGCCGGGCGGCGAATATCACGGACCGGGCCGCAGCCCCGACCGGGCCGATGCCTTAGTCTGGGCCTTTACTGAATTGCTTCTTTCGGCGCGCCGAAAGCCGCGCGTTACCAAAATCTGAACTACAGAAAGGGACATGCATGTCTTTTATCGACACACTCGCCTCTACCTTTAAAGGCGGGGGCGCAGGCCGTGTACCATTGGCGCGCGGATTCGTTTCTCCATGGGCGCATGCTCTTGGCGGTTCGGGAACGGCTCGGGGCTATGACTACACCAGCGGGATCAAACGCGGCTTTCTGCAAAACCCGATTGCCCAGCGCGCTGTTCGGATCATTGCAGAGGGCGCGGCCCGCATTCCGCTGTCGCCCTCTGACGAGCGCGCACTTTCCTTGGTAAAAGCAACCAGCGCTGGCCAGTCGCTGATCGAAACGCTTGCGGCGCATTTGGTCCTGCATGGCAATGGCTATGTCCAGATTATCAAGGATGCGAGCGGCACGCCAGTGGAACTCTTCGCTCTGCGGCCCGACCGGATGAGCGCAGTCCAAGGGGCCAATGGCTGGCCTACCGCATTCGAATATCGCGCCGGAGACAAATCCAAGAGGATCGCGATTGAAGATGAAAATGGCTGGCCCAATCTGATCCATATCAAGGCCTTGCACCCCATCGATGACCTCTACGGCGCGGGCGCTCTGGCTGCAGCGGATCAAGCGATTGCAGTGCACAATGCTGCGGTGGATTGGAACCGGTCGCTGCTCGAAAACGCCGCTCGCCCATCGGGCGCTTTGGTCTATGATGATGATAGCGGCGCTGGCTTGACATCGGAGCAATTTGAGCGGCTGAAATCGGAACTAACAAGCGCTTTTTCCGGTGGCGGCAATGCAGGCCGGCCGATGCTGCTTGATGGCGGGCTGAAATGGCAGAGCATGGCTCTCTCGCCCGCCGATATGGATTTTGCCGAGCTGAAAAATGCCGCGGCCCGCGATATTGCGCTGGCTTTTGGTGTGCCGCCGATGCTGCTCGGCTTGCCGGGTGACAACACCTATTCCAATTACCGCGAGGCAAACAAAGCGCTGTGGCGGCTCACTCTGCTGCCGCTTGCCGATAAAATGCTGAGCGCGCTGCAAGAAGCGCTTTCGCCGTGGCACCCCGATGCCAAACTGTCCGTCGATCTGGATCAGGTGCCTGCCCTTTCAGAAGACCGCGAACGGCTGTGGAAGCAACTGTCCGATGCAGACTTCCTGAGCGATGATGAAAAGCGCGCGATGCTGGGCCTTGAGCCCAAAGACAGCGCAGCGAAAGGAGCGGCGGCATGACACAAGAAGATTTGCTCGCGCGGCTGATGGCGCAGGCCCAGACCGATGGCGCGGAGCTTGTGACTTTGCGCGCCATTGTTGAGGAAGCGAGCGAAATGTCCGCCAATCGCGTGCTGGAGCGCATCGGGCTTTCCGATGAAAACGCGCATGAAGATCTCGATGAATTGCGCGAGCTGCTGAGCGCCTGGCGCGATGCCAAGACCAGCGCGTGGAAAGCGCTGGTCGACTGGCTAGTTCGCGGTGCGCTGGCCCTGCTGCTGATTGGAATTGCGGTGCGCCTGGGTGTGGGAGATTTGCTCCAATGACACAGACCTCCGCCTCCTCACAGCCCACCCGCTTTGCAGGCTATGCCGCTTTGTTCGATATTGCCGATGCGGCAAAAGATGAAATTCAACCCGGCGCTTTCACTCGCACTCTTGCCAAACGCGGCGTGGGCCTGCCGATTTATTGGCAACACCGGCCCGAACAAGTGATCGGTGTGGTCGAACATATCAAAGAAGACGCGCGCGGACTGCGCGTGATCGGCCGCCTCGACAATCCCGCTAGCCGTGCCGCCCATATGCTTAAACGCGGCGAGGTAAACGGGCTGTCCTTTGGCTACCGCGCCCGCAAATATCGCAAGACATCCGGCGGCCGAAAGCTCGATGAGATCGAACTGTTCGAAGTCAGCCTGGTCACGCGCCCACTACAATATGGCGCGCGGGTCCACCTCGTCACTTAAGCCCCAATCAACTCAACCAACTGTTCTCCCA
>CAZAIG010000018.1:3966-24611 GCA_964485135.1 uncultured Porphyrobacter sp.
CCCCCAAGAAAGGTAAACTGCCCCATGGATAGTGTTTCCAAACCCACAAATGACCAAGCGCAAGCAAGCTTCGACATTGTCGAGCGCCAAGACAAAACGGATGCCGCGATTACTGCGCTTCGTTCAGACGTGGATGAAGTGAAAGCGCGCCTCGACAAGGTTGCTCGCGCTGCATCGCGCCCCACCATTGCCAGCACAGATGAAACCAATGAGGAAGTCAAAGGCTTCGTCGATGGCTATCTGCGCGCTGGCCGCGAAAGCGAGATCAAATCGATTAACTCAGTCAGCGCCAGCGATGGCGGCTATGCCGTGCCGCGCGAGCTCGATGCAGTTATCTCCTCACAGCTTCGCGATATCAGCCCAATCCGCTCCATTGCGCAGGTCGTGCAAACCGGATCATCGGGTTACCGCAAGCTGATGGCCACCGGCGGTACAGCATCAGGCTGGGTCAGCGAAATTGCCAGCCGCGATGAAACCGACACGCCGCAATTTGCCGAGATCGCGCCGCCATCAGGCGAGCTCTATGCCAATCCAGCGGCCAGCCAATCCATGCTCGATGATGTGAACTTTGATCTGGAAAGCTGGGTCGCGAATGAAGTCGCAATGGAGTTCGCCCGTGCAGAGGGCGCTGCCTTCGTCGGCGGCACTGGCACCAACCAACCCGAAGGTTTCCTGTCAGCGCCCACCTCGCTTGCTGAAGACGCTGTGCGCTCTTTCGGATCGATCCAATATATCGGATCAGGCGATGCGTCGGGTCTGAATGCAACGCCAGAGGAAAAGCTGGTTGATCTGATCCACACGCTGAAATCTGGCCACCGTCAGGGCGCAAGCTTTGTGATGAATTCGGCAACCTTAGCAGAAGTCCGCAAGCTGAAGACAGCAGATGGCGCGTTCCTATGGCAACCCGGCATGGTCGATGGTCAGCCGGACCGCCTGCTGGGCTATCCTGTAGTGGAAGCCGAAGATATGCCCGATATCGCAGCGGGCGAATTCCCAATCGCTTTCGGCAATTTCCGCCACGGTTATCTGATCGCAGAAGGCAATGCGACGCAGATGCTGCGCGACCCCTACACCAACAAGCCGTTTGTGCATTTTTATGCGACCAAGCGCGTTGGCGGTCAGGTTCTCGATAGCAATGCGATCAAGCTGCTGAAAATCGAAGCTTAAGCCCACCGGTTCCCGGCTTGGTCGAGTTGCCCCTAACTCCCTTGCCGGCTCCCGCGCCCGCGCCGTTTCGCAATTGCTTTGGCTTTGCGCGAACTGGCGTGGGCGCACCCCCTTTTTTCAGATTTTAGCGCAGGGAGACCGCAATGAGGCGGGTAGTTTTGGTTTCGGCGGACCTTACCGGCGATGCAATGGACGAATTAAAGCAATGGCTTGCCATTTCTCGCGATGCTGAGGACGACAACCTCATCACGCTTTTGCAGGCGAGCTTGGATATGTGCGAAGGCTTTTTGGGCCAGCGCCCCTTGGAAGCTGAGTGTGAGGAGCTGATCGAGCTCAATGCCTGCCGATCCGCGTTGAAATCGCAGCCTGTGCGCTCCATCCTCAGCGCTGCGTTCGTGGCCGCAGACGGATCGCGCACGGCACTCGCCGAAGATAGCTTTCTCACCCGCATTGATGCCGACGGAACCGCAGAAGTGGAGCTTGTTGGCGAAGCAGAGCAGAGCATTCTGGCGGTTCGCTTTACGGCCGGTATTGCCAGCACATGGGCCGAGCTGCCAGGCGCGCTGCGCCAAGGGATCATCCGCCTCGCTGCATTTCATTACCGCGAACGAGACAGCGCAAAGACTATGCCGCCGCCCGCCAGCGTCACCGCGCTTTGGCGGCCATGGCAACAGATGCGGTTAGTATAATGGTGTTTGGCAAGATGGTGCACACATGATTGCCCCCGAATGGCGCGGCAATGGGCGCAATCTCGAAGAGCGGCTGCTGGTCACTGCGACCAAGCTAGCAAAGGCGCGCGGCGCGATGCTTGCCGCCTCTGCGCGGTCAGAGGGTTCTGGGTGGCGTGTTGCTCCCTTCCTTTGGCCGCTAATCGATAGGAGCTGATCCGATGGAAAATGAACTGCGCGCAAAGCTCATTGCGTGGCTTCTGGCTGATCCTGAATTGGCCGGTCTTAACGCTGTCGAAGAGGAAAGCCCGCTTCGCGCTACGCCCCCATGGTTGGGTATTGCCGCCAGCGCCGCAACCGATTGGGGCAGCAAAGACCGCTTGGGCAGAGAGGTGCGCATCGCCTTAGAATTGGTGACGCGCGGCGATGATCCATCCGTTGGCGATACGCTTGCCCAAGCCATCGAGACCCGCGTGGCATCGATCCCCGCCGATCAAACCACTTTTGACATTGTCACTGCGCGTTTCCTGCGCAGCCGCGCAGAGCGCCGCAGCGAAAACCTGCGCGCGGTTCTGATTGAATTTCGTTTCCGCATACTTGCAACCCAACCGGAGTAACCCCGACCATGACCGCACAAAAAGGATCCGCCTTTCTCCTCAAGATTGGCGATGGCAGCGCGACGCCGACCTATGAAACGGTTGCCGGCCTGCGCACCACTCAGCTTTCGATCAATGGCGATACTGTTGTGGTGACGCATAAGGAATCGGGCGGCTGGCGCGAGCTTCTGTCAGGCGCTGGAACGCGCTCTGTTTCTGTCAGCGCAGCGGGTATCTTTCTGGGCAGCAATGCCGAAGAGACAATCCGCTCTCATGCGCTTGCCGGGACAATTGAGCAATATGAACTCTCGTTTGAAGACGGGGCAAAGATGCAGGGCGAGTTTCTTGTCCAGCGGCTTGATTATGCTGGTGATTTCAATGGTGAGCGCAATTATACGCTCCAGCTTGAAAGCTCCGGCATGGTCACATCTGTATGAGCAAGCCCGCCAATAGCCAGCGCGGCGAAGCGAACATAGCCATCGGCGGGCAGCTTTATCTGCTGCGCCCAAGTTTCGAAGCCTTGGTCGCAGCAGAGGAAGAGCTCGGCTCGCTCTTCGCCATGGTTGAGCGCGCCTCAGAAGGCTCGCTAACCATCGCAGAAATGGCTGGGCTAATCTGGCACTGCATGCCCCATGATACGCGTCCAGAACGCGGCATCGTAGGCGCAGAATTGCTCGCCATCGGATTGGTCGAAGCAGCAAAACCCGTCCGCGTGATCTTTAGCCAAGTGCTCAAAGGCGCTGGGTGACAAGGCGGTGAGCAAGCGATGAACAAGCTGTTTGCCGCCAGCCTGCAACAGCCGATTGCTGTGTCTGCTCAGCTCCTCAGCTGGGCGCCTGACGCGTTTTGGCGGTCAACCCCGGCTGAACTCAGCGCCGCTTTGCAAGACCCCTCTGCCCCGCACGCCGACCCAGTGTCTTGGTCGGATATTCAACATTTATTGGAGCGCGAAAAAGATGACTGACACTATCGAAGAACTCGTCATTGATGTGCGGGCGACGACAACCGGATTTTCCAGCGATGTAGCCGCCATGCGCAGCACGCTCGATAGCAATCTGATCGATGGATTTGAGCGTGCCGGTTCGGTGCTTGAACGCGGACTGCTCAGCGCCATTCGCAAGGGCAGCTTGGGCTTTGATGATCTGAAACGGACAGCCTTTAGCGCGCTCAGCCAGATTGCGGCCCAAGCCCTACAAAGCGGCCTTGCCGATATTTTCGGCGGAAGCAGCGGCGGCAACCCATCCGGCGGTTTGGGCGGCATTCTTGGCAGCGCTCTGGGCGGATTATTGGGCCTCCCCGGCAGAGCGACAGGCGGGCCGGTATCGCCCGGGCGCGGATATGTTGTGGGCGAGAGAGGCCCAGAACTCTTTGTTCCTACTAGTGCCGGCAGCGTGCAGCCGAGCCTCGGCTCAGGTTCCGGAGCGCGCGATGTGAGGGTCGCCATCCAACTGTCCTCACCGCGCGGAACCGATGCGCCGCGCGCCATGCAGCGATCATCGCGCCAAGTCGCCAGCGCTGTGCGCCGCGCCTTGCAAGACACTTAGTAGGAGACGCGAATAATGGCATTCTGGCTTGCACCGCAGCGAAGCGGCCAATCCTCCAGCTATATCCAGCGCTTTGATCCCCGTTTTTGGACAGTCAATTTCCCGCGCCCCATGATGGCATCGGTCATCACGCCAGCGCCGGATGCCATTCAGGTGGATTGCGAATTCTACAATCAAGGCGATCTGGCAGGGCTGATCTGGGAGTGCGAAGATACACTCGACCACCCGCTGCTCGCTTATGAAACCTCGAGGGATTTCTCTCACACTTCGCTCAGTTTTCATTGGCAGTCATCGGGGATCATGCCGCTTGACCAAGCCAATGGCCCAACGCTGACGATAGAAGGGCGCGATGCTAGCGGCACAGCGCGCACTTGGTATATTCGGCTGTGGAATTACGCATCGGGCACGCCAACCAATGCGCAGATCACTCTGCCGTTTTCAGATCTTGGCAGCGGTTGGGTATTACCAGGAGAAGCCGTCCATCCCGCCGATATCGACCGGATGTTTATCTCACTCGTTTCTCCAGATTATGCCGGGGGCAGCAATGCGCCCTTGCCGGCCAGACAAAACGGGCGGGTGACGATCACCGGTATCAATTGCGATGGCCACAATGCCATGCTCGAGATCGGCAATGTGCTCGTTCCGCCGCATGGCGAGCGGATGGCGACGGCCTATGATGATGCCTATAACCAAACGCCCGCCCGTTTGGTGCGCAATATCATTGGCCTCGGCTACCGCGATGAGGTGGTCCATTATCTCGGGATGAGCCACTATCCGGCTCTCACCTCTACGGGCATTGGTTCTGTTGAGGTTGCGCAGCCTGCCAAATTGTCCGAGCCTGCCGAACATTGGCATAACGCATTCTTTGGCGAGTGTAAGACGGCCGATCTGGAAGTCATTGCTTCGCTTTCGTACGAATTGTTTGATGCTTATGCACCTAGTGATTGGAAGCAGCGCGCGCATGATGGCGAGCCTGCGCTGACCGGCTGGGTGCCGCCATCCACTCTGCTTTCGCCCGCCAATACTGTTGCCATGACTTGGCTGCATAAGATTGCCACCGATTTTACCGCACTGCTGGAAAGCGCCGCACAGCCCGTTCGTTTTCAGATTGGCGAGCCATGGTGGTGGGTTACGCCAGCGGGCAAACCCTGCCTTTATGATACAGCTTCGACTACCGAATTTGGCGGCGATCCTGCTGTGATTAGCGATATGCGCGCGCCAATGGATGCAGCCCAAACGGCGCTGCTTGATCAAGCCGGTGTGGTTCTGGGTCAATCGACGCTCGATCTGGCTGATGCTGTGCGCAATGCGGCAAACAATGGCGCTGAAATTCTATTGCTGGCCTTCACACCAACCATTCTCGACCCCCAAATGCCGGAGCTTTACCGGGCCAATTTGCCTTTGGAATGGGCCTATCCCGCATTCGACCGGCTTCAGCTAGAGGATTACGATTGGCTGACAGCGGGCGCCGATGCCGCGCGGCGCAGTGCCTATGACTTTGTCGATACGCGCCTCGCCTATCCCATTGCTGATCAAGATTACCTATCGGGCTTTGTCCTGCTGGCAGAGGATGCTGAGGCCTATTGGCAGCGGATCGATGCCGCCCTTGATGAAGCAGCCGCGCGCGGAGTTGAGCGCCGGTTTGTCTGGGCCCTGCCGCAAGTTGCACGCGATGGATACACGCGTTTACCCCCGCAAAAAGAGGACAATATGCTCGCCTTTGATGATGTTCTTTACCCTCTGCCGCTGGGCCGTTCAGTTGCAGTGAGCCCTGAATTTTCAACCTCGGTCGCTGTGACGGCTTCTGGTCACGAAAGGCGCAATTCGCTCTGGTCTGATGCGCGCATTCATTTCGATGTTGGGCCCGGTGTTCGGTCGGAGGAAGAGCTGAGCGAGCTGATCGGGTTCTTTCGGGCGCGGCGCGGCGCGGCGCGCGGTTTCCGCGTCACCGATCCCTTTGATTTCAGCTCCAACGAAATGTCGAAACAGCCCACCGCTACCGATCAAGTGATTGGGATTGCGGACGGGCTGGTGTCAGACTTTCAACTGATCAAGACTTATGGCGACACCGAAGAGCCGCAATTACGGCGCATCACTCGGCCCAAACCTGCGAGCATTGTCGTTAGCATTGATGGCCAAGAAACGCAGGATTGGGAGCTGGGTGAGGCAGGCGTGATCAGCTTTGACGCCGCTCCATCAGCAGGCGCTGAAATCAGAGCCGGGTTCCTTTTCGATGTGCCTGCACGCTTCGCCGAGGACCGGATCGATGTTTCGGGCATCAATTTCGAAGCAGGAGAAGCGCCCAGCGTGCCCCTGGTCGAAATTCGTGAGGGTGAATAGATGACAGTCTTTTTCAGCTCAGAACTGGAGGGGGTTGCAACATTCTGGCGCGTCTACCGCAAGGATGGCGTAACTTTGGGCTTTACCAGCCACGACCGCGCGTTGACCTTTGGCGGGATTGCCCACCGGGCTGCGCCGGGAATGCTCCCCACTGCGGTTCGGCGGACCAATGCACTCGATAGCGACAGCGCAGAGGCAAGCGGTGCGCTTTCTCACGACAGCATCTCAGAGCAGGATTTGGCCGCCGGTCTGTTTGATCATGCGCAAATCGTGATTGGCGCTGTCGATTGGGAGACCTTGAAGCATGCCATATTCTACACCGGGACAATCGGCCGGGTAGAAGAAGATGGCTATGCTTTCAGCACAGAATTGATTTCAGCCAAAGCGCAGCTAGACGTCGATCTTGTCCCGCGCACCAGCCCAACATGCCGTGCAGTTTTTTGCGGCGAAGAATGCGGATTGTCTGAGACACGCTTCACAACACGGCAGCCAGTTTCCGCAATCGACTATGATGCCAACAAAGTCGCAATCAGCACGGCCAATTCGCAAGATTACCTCGATGGGCAATTGCGCTTTCTCGATGGGCCGCAGACGGGCGTTTCTTTCGGCATAATCCAAGCAGATTCTACCGGCTTCACTCTCGATAAGCCACTGTTTCAAAGCGCAGAGATCGCCACCGTCGCTGAGCTTCGCGAAGGGTGCGATCACACCGTTCAAACTTGCGCGGCCCGCTTTTCAAATGCAGCGAATTTTCGCGGTGAACCGCACCTGCCGGGTAATGACCTGCTCGCACGATATCCCATCGGACGATGAACGATATCAGACGCAAAATCGCCGACGGTGCTTTGCGCACAATCGGCGCAAAATTTCGGCTTCATGGCCGGGATCCGAGCACCGGGCTCGACTGCGTGGGCGTGGTTGATCACAGCCTTAAAGCTGCGGGACTACAACCTGATGTCCCATCTGCCTACACCTTTCGCAATCGTTCATCGAAGCCTTTCGAAAAACACTTCGAAGCGAGCGGTCTTTTGCCAGCAAGCGGGCCCATTGAAGCGGGCGATGTCATATTGGCTTTAGCAGGCCCAGCACAGTTTCATCTCTTGGTAGCCACAGAAGCCGCACAGTTCGTCCATGCTCATGCCGGGTTGCGCCGCATTGTTGCGATGCGCGGCCATTTGCCTTGGACAATTCTGCAAAACTGGCGCTGCACCTCTCAAGACCTCAAGGATATATAGCAATGGCGACACTCTTACTCTCGACGGTCGGAACTGCCTTTGGGGGACCAATCGGCGGTGCAATCGGTGCTTTGGTTGGCCAGCAAATCGACGGCGCGATTGTTGGAAGTGGAACCAATGAAGGTCCGCGCATCAATGATCTAGCTGTCACGACCTCAACTTATGGGCAGGCGATGCCGCGCATATTTGGTTCGATGCGCGTGCCCGGGTCGATTATCTGGTCAACCGACCTTCAGGAAAGCAGCGAAACGTCCAGCAATGGCAAGGGGCAGCCCAAAACGACCAGCTACTCCTACTCAATATCCTTTGCCGTTGCCCTTGCGAGCCAACAAATCGCTAGAGTTGGCCGGATTTGGGCCGATGGCAACCTCTTGCGCGGCGCCAATGGAGATCTGAAAGTCGGCGGACAGTTTCGGTTCTACAATGGCGACGGTGACCAAGCCCCCGATCCCTTGTTGGCATCGGCTATCGGCGAAACATGCCCAGCCTATCGCGGGCTTGCGTATGCTGTGTTTGAAGACTTGCAATTGGGGGATTTTGGTAACCGTATCCCAGCGCTAACCTTTGAAGTTTCCTCAGATTCCTCGAACCAAGTCAGTCTAAAGGAGCTTGTGCCTTTCGCTACTGATCAATCCGATGTTCTGCCTCAGATCGAGGGCTTTGCCGACAATGGCAGATCGCTACGTTCAACCTTGAGCTCAATCGACAATGTGTTCCCATTGTCATGCATTACAGCTTTGGATGGTGTTACCATTCAGCGAGCGGACATGCCCCCTGTCGATGCTCCAACGCTGCCGCAAGCTATCAAGAACAATGAGGACAATGTTGGCCGAAACGGTGGGACGCAAGAACGCACCCGTTTGGCTTCAACTACACCAGAGCCAAGGGCATTGCGCTATTTCGACACTGATCGGGATTTTCAAGCGAGCGTTCAGCGCGCCATCGGTATCACGACTGCAGGCCGAGAAGTGATGCTTGAATTGCCGGCGGCGATGAAGGCAGCAAACGCGCGAAACGCATGCAATCAGCAAACCCTGAATGCGGTTTGGCAAAGGGATCAGCTTTCCTTGAGTATTGCCGAACTTGATGCGGCAATTTCACCGGGCTCTATTGTCAAAGTCCCTGAGTATTCCGGCTATTGGCTCATCAAAAGCTGGGAATGGATGGAGCGCGGCGTTGAGCTCTCTTTGGAGCGCGTTCCGCCCAAAGTTGACTCTGATACCGCAGCCTCCCCTGGTCTCATCAACGGGCCAATCGACGAACTTCTTTCTCAGACGCGGTTTTTTGCATTTGAATTGCCATGGGATGGAATTGGCGCACCGGGCGATCCGTTGGTCTTCGCTGCTGCGACAGGAACGGGCGCGAACTGGGCTGGTGCCTCCCTTTACATCGAACATGACAACGCTTTGCTGCCGATGGGGAATGGTGATCTTCAAAGATCCATGATCGGGGAAATCACGACCGAATTGCACCCTTCTTCGGCCACCTATTTTGAAGAGCATGCCTCATTGCTAATTTCTACAATCAATGAAGATGCACCGCTCAGCTCAACGACGATCAACGGATTGGCCAATGGCGAAAACCGAATCCTAATCGGCGATGAAGTCGTGCAATTCCTTTGCGTAGAGCCAATTGATCCCACACATTGGCGATTGAGCGGGCTTCTGCGCGGGCGGGGCGGAACCGAACATTTGGCGGCGCAAACGCATCCGGCGGGAACCCGAGCTATTCTAATCAATGACGCAATTTCGCCATTGGATAGCAATCTGTTGCCTTCAAGCGGGGCTGCGCAACTGGCAGCCATTGGTCTTGGCGATGAAGCTCCTGTCTCTGCAACGATAAATGTGACTGGAGTATCACGCGTTCCTCCATCACCTGTCCATCCCAAATTCGATGTAAAGAGTGATGGAAGCTGGCTCTTTTGTTGGACCCGCCGATCGCGCGGCCAATGGCGCTGGCCGGATAGTATTGAAACTCCATTGGTCGAAGAATCTGAGAACTATCTAGTGGGTTGTGGCCCCGTCGATGACCCTCATGTGACTTGGCAGACCACCGAACCTCAACTCGCTCTGAGCCCGGCTCAAGCTCTTGCGCTCCATACTGACCATTTCGAAGAGAAAATTTGGGTCCGCCAGATAGGTACATTAGGCCTTTCTCCAGCCCTGCTGATCACCACAATCCACTAATATATGAGGAGCCATAACTATGGCCGAACCGATAGCATTTACATCGCACACTCCGCGATTCTCCATCCCGCTCTTATTCGCGGGACAGGCGCAAAAGGAGTTCTTTTTCAACGAAGCACAACACTTGATAGACACGCTCTTGCACCTCGCTGTCGAAGGGATTGCAAATGCGCCTTCGGCTGCTCCAAGCGAAGGCGAATGCTGGATAGTGGACTCATCTGCCCAAGAACAATGGACAGGCATGGAAGACTCAGTAGCCGTCTTTACAGCTAGTGCCTGGAAATTCGTCGCTCCTGCCGATGGAATGACAGCGTTCGACAAAGCATCGGGGCAAAAGTTCTTATACGATGGAGGCTGGCAAACCGCGTCACTCCCTAACGAAGCGCAAGGGGGGACCACAATCGATTCGGAAGCACGCAATGCAATAAACGGAATAATCGCAGCGCTGCGAGACCATGCAATATTACCTCGCCTCTAAAGATATTGTTCATGCGAAGGCCACACGCATCGCCAAGCAAGTCTTATTCTTCAGCGATTTGGTTGGATTTTGCGGCAAGTAGAGGCTTTATTGCAACAGTTTCCGCGCATTGCCTGCTTGCCACCTTTCAAGCGAATGGATAGATACGCCGTGTTACAATAAATTCGCTTCAAAAGGGGAATAAAACAATGCGCAAACTCGTCATAGGAATGGCGATGGCTTCGACGGCGCTCACTACGCCGGCTCTCGCACGCGACAACGAATGGTATGTCGGTCTTGAAGCTGGCCCAATGATCATCGAAGACATCGCGTTCGACGTTAACGGTACAGCAGATGACGCGACAGTCGATCATGACAAAGGTTATGATTTTGGCGGAGTAGTTGGCTATGATTTTGGTGCGTTCCGCCTAGAAGCGGAAACTGCTTATAAAGAAGCCGAGATCGATCAGCTAACTGCGGGCACAGAAGGTCTCGTAGGTTTCAATAGTGCGACGCGCTCATTTGCGACCAATGCACCAGCGAATGGTGAGACCAACGTTTTGAGTTTCATGGTCAATGGTCTTTTTGACTTCGGTCCAGACGATGGTCTTCAAGGCTTCTTCGGCGGCGGTCTCGGTGTCGCACGTGTCGACCTCGAAGGCACTTTGAACACCAATGGTCCGGGTGCTTTTGACGATTCAGATACCGGTCTTGCTTGGCAGGTTCTTGGCGGCGTTCGCGCGCCACTCAGCGACAATTTCGATGTTGGCTTGAAGTATCGTTATTTCAATGCGCCAAATGTTGATCTGACCGATCCTGCGGGCGTTGCGCTTTCAACGGATCTGTCTTCGCACTCGATCCTTGGTTCGATCATCTACAACTTCGGCGGCGAGGCTCCACCACCGCCTCCTCCGCCTCCACCGCCTCCACCACCACCTCCACCGCCTCCTCCGCCTCCACCACCTCCGCCTCCACCAGCGGCAGTGTGTAACACTGGCCCTTACATTGTGTTCTTCAATTGGGATCAGTCGGACATCACTCCAGAGGCGGCTACAATCCTAGACAATGCGGTTAGCGCATATGCCGATTGCGGCATGGCAACGGTGATGCTTGCCGGTCACGCCGACCGTTCGGGTTCCACAACCTATAACGTCGGTCTTTCGGAGCGCCGCAACGCATCGGTACGTCAGTACCTTGCAGGTCGCGGAATTCCTGATGGCCGCATTGCAAGCGAAGCGTTTGGCGAATCGCAAAACCGTGTTCCTACCGAGGACGGTGTACGCGAACTGCAAAACCGCCGCGTAGAAGTGACTTACGGACCTGGTTCAGGAATGTAAGCTCTGCTTAAGGCAATTTTCAGGAGGGGCCGGAGCAATCTGGCCCCTTTTGTTTTGTGCTAAGTGGATGTTATTGGTGAGAATTGTGAAAGCTCAAAAAGCCCTCGGAGTTGCGGCTTTGATCGCTCTGGCGGGCTGCGGGCCTGCGAGCGAAAAGGAAAGCGCAAATCTAACATCAGTTGCATCTGCAGCACTAGCGAACGCAGCAGGCAACGCCGTCGGTCTTGCCTCTCTAATCAAAGAAGGCAGCACGCTTTCATTGAAATTGACCCTGTCCGGCATGCCTGCCGGGGAGAAGGCACTCCATTTCCATACAACCGGCGCATGTGACGCACCGGACTTTATGAGTGCGGGCGGGCACCTTAATCCAACTGACGCCTCCCACGGCAGACTCAGCGAAACAGGTCCACATCTCGGTGATTTGCCCAACATTGAGATTGCGCAAGACGGCCTAGCCGACATTACTATCGCCATCCATGGCAATGCTGCCGCCGGCACAGGTCATATTCTGGATGAAGACGGCACTGCGATTATGATCCACGCTGGACCTGACGATTATAAGACCGATCCTGCCGGTGCCGCTGGCCCGCGGATCGCCTGCGGCGTTTTTGAGGCCAGCTAAGTCAAGGTTCCTTAGAGAATTGCGCTTCACCTGCTGTTTCCGCTTGCTTCAAAACCGTCTCGGCGGCTCTGAAATTTGCTGCGCTAAACCCTACAATTTCGATAGGTTCAAAACTGACGTCATCGGCAAAGGTTTGTTTCCAACTTGACGAACTTTCCTGCCTAGCGCGATTTCACTAGGCAGCGTATATCGTCCCATCGCGAAGTCCAGCTTCTGCGAACCCCTTACGTCTCAATTGGCAAGAATCGCATTGTCCGCAAGCCTTCCCATCTCTTGTGGGATCGTAGCAGGACCAGCTCCATGCTGGATCGAGCTCTAGCCGATAGCATTCGGTCGCAATGTCCGCTTTCGACATATGTTGTAGCGGAGCATGGATCATAAAAGGTGCCCCCCCAACGCCAGATTTCGTCCCGAGGCGCGCTGTTTCGGCAAAGCTTTCGATAAATTCCGGACGGCAGTCGGGATAGCCCGAATAATCAAGCGCATTCACCCCGATGAACACGTCCTGCGACCCCTCCGCCTCTGCACAGGCCACAGTAAGCGACAGGAAGAGAAGATTGCGCGCCGGGACATAGGTGACCGGAATATCGTCTCCCACTCCGCCCTTGGGCACGGGAATGTCATCCGTCAGCGCAGAACCGCCAAACGTCCGTAGATCTAAATCGAGTATAGTGTGCCGCTGCGCGCCTAGCTTTTCAGCGATGCCACTGGCTGCTTCAATCTCGCGTACATGGCGCTGACCGTAATTGATCGTCAATGCGATAATTTCAAAACCCTGCTCGCGCGCGCGCGCCGCGCTCACCATAGAGTCCAACCCTCCTGAGAGCAGAACAATCGCAGTTTTTCCGTTTGATTGCGCCGTGTTTTTCATGAGTGCGGATTTAGCGGCTTATTGCGGCTTCGCAATCCCGCACTTGCTCGCCCAATAGCTTAAAGGCACGAACCCGTTCGGCGGGCCTCAGCGCGCAACTGAAAAGGTCTTCCACTAGCAAAACCCTGGCTTTCGACTTGCACTAGCTGTGCAGTTTCCCACCTTAGGCTAGTGCGGCCATAGCCTTTGCCGGCGCAATTGTAGTTGACCGTAACTGCCCGCGAACCATCGTCAATCGACAAGCGTTTGCACTGGGCACCGCTGTGCTGAAGACGGATGAGTTCTGATCCAGTTTTCACGCAAACCTTGCGCTCAGGGCTTCCATCACGAAAACGCACGGTCCACTCGCCTTTGGCCAGATTGCCGAGCATCGCCGCGCCGCCAGATTGGGCAGAGATCGGCCCAGCAGCAAACGCTCCCAGACCGCACGCAATCGCGCACACTCCTGAGAATAATACAGCTGGCTTTCTAAAGGTCATGATGCCTTCTCTTATCATGCGGTGGATGAATTGGGCGAATCTATAGTTTACAAACGATGAACCGCCCCTGAGCAGCGACAAAACGCTATATACTCAAAGGAAACTCACGCGAACAAAACGCGCAATCGACCACAATTGTACCGTTCTCATTGCGCATTGCCTCCCTCTCGTCCTTGGGAAAGCGCTTGATCAGCGTTTCATAATGCTCATACGTACAACGGCACCCACGCGAAAGCTGAGCGCCCGGCTGGATGCGAACTTGCTCTTCTTCGTGGAACAGCCGCCAAACCAGCGTTTCCATCGAGAGGTCTTTTGTAAGCAGTTCTTCGTGGCTTATTGTGCCGGCAATCGCGCTGACATGCTCCCAATCAGGGTGATCAAGGCGCACATGCAAACGCTCACGCCCCTCCTCTCCATCAGCCAGATGCTGGACCAAAAGACCGCCGGTGGTGCATCCTTCATCACTCGATTTAATAGCGACGCGCAGCAAAGTCGGGATTTGTTCGGATTGCACGAAATAGGCCTCACACGCTTGCGCAAGAGTTTCGCCTTCAAGTGGGACAATCCCCTGATACCGCTGCGCTGCCGCCGTTTCGAAGGTGATCGCCAGATACCCTTCGCCGAACAGAGCCGAAAGCGCCGGATTGGCTCCCAATTTGTCCAAAGCTCCACTGTCAAAGTCAGCGTAGCCTCGCATCTCGCCTTCGCGGTAATCGCAAACAAGCAAACGCACGGGCCCGGTCTTGGTCTGCGCTTGCATCGTCATCTGCGCACCGTCGCCTTTGAGTAATCCGCCCATCAATGCTCCCAGCACCAAAGCCTCAGCCAGCAAATGCTTGATCGGAGCAGGATAGTCATGCGGAGCCAGAACGGCATCGCTCAAGGCGTCAAGACGCACCACGCGGCCGCGCGCACTGCGCTCGGGCAGCGTGAAGCCCAGCAGTTGATCGGCAAAGGTTTCGGTTTGGTCAGCCATGGGCGTGCATATGGGGACTGCGTGCGAATTGATAAGGGGCGCTGAGCCCGATCAACGCAGCAGTCCCAAGCTCCACAGCAGAACAGATTTTTGCGCGTGAATGCGGTTCTCCGCCTCGTCAAAGACAACGGATTGCGCACTTTCAAACACATCCTCACTCACTTCGTCGCCGACATGCGCGGGCAGGCAGTGGAGGAATATCGCATCGTCTTTAGCTCGACCCATCAAAGCAGCGTCGACCTGGTACGGCATCATGGCTGCGCGCTTTTCCGCCGCATCAGCCTGGCCCATCGAGATCCAAGTGTCAGTGACCAGAACATCAGCTCCGGTTGCGGCTTTCGCAGCATCTTGCGTTAGCGACACTGTGCAACCTGCAGAGCGCGCCATTTCGACAAACTCACCCTCTGGCTCATATCCGGCTGGCGTTGCGACGCGCACATTGAACTTCATCAGAGCGGCGGCTTCTAGAATGGAATGCAACACATTATTGCCATCACCAAACCATGCGAGTTCGAGACCAGGCAGCGCTTTCCCGTGCTCGATAACCGTCAGCAGATCGGCAACGATCTGGCATGGGTGCGAACGATCGGTTAGCCCATTGATAACTGGCACGCTGGCGAAACGCGCCATCTCCTCAATCTTGGCATGATCATCGGTTCGGATCATGATGGCATCGCACATCCGGCTCAGCACGCGCGCTGTGTCGGCGATGCTTTCGCCCCGGCCAAGCTGGCTTGTGCTACTATCGAGGATAAGCGAACTTCCGCCCAATTGCCGCATAGCAATGTCAAAACTCACCCGCGTTCGAGTAGAGTTCTTTTCAAAGATCATCGCGAGCACACGCCCATCGAGCGGCTTGTCCGCGTCCACGCGCCCTTTGGGCCAATCCGCGCGTGCGGTCTTCCGGTCGATAGCATCGGCGATCATCGCGGCAATTGCATCGCCGCCTGCATCGGACAGGTCGAGAAAGTGATGGTTCGCCATCATCCGGCCTCAGGCAATTCAAAATCAGCCGCACCTGCCGACAATTTTTCGAAGAATTCGTCGATCTCAGCGTCACCCAGAACGAGGGGCGGCAAGATCCGCAAAGTTTGATCACCAGCGGCGACAGTCAGCAGATTGTGATTGTCGCGCAGATGGACAAAAAATGGGCGGCTTTCGACCTTCATGCGCAGGCCCAGCATCAACCCCTTGCCGCGCACAAAATCGAAGAGTTCTGGGTAGTTACCGATGAACTGTTCCAGCCGACTGCGGATCTTCTCTCCCTTTTCCGTAACGCTGGCGAGAAATTCTTCATTGGCAACGGCATCCATCACCGCATTGCCCGCCGCCATGCCCAGCGGATTGCCGCCATAGGTCGAACCATGCGTGCCAAAGCCCATGCCGCGTGCCGCTTTCTCTGTCGCTAAACATGCGCCGAGCGGAAAGCCGCCGCCAATACCCTTTGCACTGGCAAGAACATCGGGCTCTACTCCGTAATGCTCATAAGCGAACATTTTACCCGTGCGCGCCATGCCGCATTGCACTTCGTCCAAGACAAGCATCAGATCATGCTCATCGCACAGCGCGCGTAGACCATGCATAAAGGCATCAGAGGCTGGGCGAATGCCGCCCTCCCCCTGAATAGGCTCGACCAAAAAACCGGCCGTTTTGTCACTAATTAGCGCCTTGGCGGCTTCCAGATCATCAAATTCGCAATATTGGAACCCATCGAGCATCGGGGCAAAGCCCTTGTGCATTTTGGTCTGGCTTGAAGCGCTGATTGTCGCCATCGTCCGCCCATGAAATGCGTTGGTGAATGTGATTAGCTCGCTACGCGTGGTGTCCCCGTCATGCTGGTGGTACGCTCGCGCGGTTTTGATCGCGGCTTCTACCGCCTCTGCGCCCGAATTGGTGAAGAACACCGTATCGGCAAATGTGTGATCGACCAGCCGCTGCGCCAGTTCTTCGCCTTGCGGGCTGCCGTACATATTCGAGACATGCATCAGTTCAGCCGCTTGCTTCTGGATCGCAGAGATAAGCCCTTCGTGCGAATGGCCGAGCAGGTTCACCGCAATACCGCTGGCGAAATCAAGATAGCGCGTGCCATCCTCGTCGATCAGATGGCAATGCTCACCGCGCACTGGACGCACACCGCACCGGGGGTAAACGGGCATCAGGGGTGTAATGGACATGATTGGAACCTCACGGGGAATTGAATTGGAATGAAATAGAACTTCAAAAGAAAATGGCGACCCTGTGTCAGAGCCGCCATCTATCCTATTTCGCTGGCCGCTCTCAACATTCAGTCTGGGCGGCCATGATGTCTGTCTGATCAGCCTTGCACAGGCACCAGATTGACCGCCGAATATTTTCCTCGTCGATCCACTTCGAGGTCAAATTCAAACTTCTCACCTTCGTTGATCGCGGACAGACCCGAACGCTCAACCGCGCTGATGTGCACGAAAGCATCGGGCTGACCATCATCGCGTACGAGAAAGCCAAAGCCTTTCATCGCGTTAAAGAACTTCACTGTGCCGGTCGCTTTGTCGCCGGTCAGCTCGCGCTGCGGCGGCGCGCTGCGCTCTTCCACGGCGATCACTTCACCCACGATTTGCAGATCTTGAGCCGACACTTTGCCGCCGCGATCCACCAGATTGAATTCAAGCTCTTGTCCTTCGGCTAGGCCGGAAAGGCCAGCGCGTTCGACCGCACTGATGTGCACAAACACGTCTTCTCCGCCACCTTCTTGTGCGACAAAGCCGAAACCTTTTTGCGCATTGAAGAACTTCACGGTGCCTTTGCCAGTGCCCACGACTTGGGCGGGCATGCGGTTGAAACCGCCGCCACCGCCGCCTTGGCCGCCTTGGCCGCCACCACCCGGACCGCCGGGGCCTCTTCCGCCACCGCCGCCGAAGCGATCACCGCCTCCGCCGAAACGGTCGCCGCCGCCACCAAAATTGTCGCGTGGCGGGAAGTTGTCGCCTCCACCGCCAAACGGATCGAAGCTATCTTCGCCAAATCCGTCGCGTTTATCCCGGCCCTTGCGGCGTCCTCTATCGTAACCCATAGTTCTCGTCGTACCCTGTCACATCGCCAAAAAGTCACATCGCTTAAAAAGCTCTGCCAAGGCCCGCTGGCGATATCCGCGCCTTGCACAGCGGAGCACAAATATTATGAGACCCCGCCGATTTGTCACAAGACATAGCTTAGAATTGCCTCCTAGGCGAATAATTTAAATTCCATGCCCTTAAAGCTCTCCCAATGTGACATTTTCGCATAGCATCATCACTTGCCATGCGCGGGCGAAAGCGGCACTGTTTACACGGCAAATACGCCGATAAAGGGCCGTTTTATGAGCGATTTTCGAACTTTGTCTGAAACAATGCTAGCCAGCCCGCAGATCGGCGCAGATGACGTGATCAAAGCGGCAGATGCGGGCGTCAAACTCATCATAAACAACAGACCAGACGGCGAATCGCCCGAAGAACCGCAGGGTGACGTTATCGAGTCGGCAGCGAAGGCGGCCGGGGTCGATTACCTCGCCATTCCCATTGGCCATACCGGATTTAGCCTGCCGCAAGTCGAAGCGATGGCGGATGCAATCAATGAAACAGATGGAACGATCCTCGCCTATTGCCGGTCGGGCACGCGTTCGACTTTGCTGTGGTCGCTTGCCCGAGCCAAAATGGGCGATAGCACAGCCGAAATTGCCAGCGCAGCGCAGCGGGCTGGCTATGATGTATCGCCGGTTCGCCCGACAATGGATATGCTGGCAGGCCAAGCGTCAGAATAGCTTTACTTGCGGTAATCCAGCGGCGGCTTGCGGTCGCCAAGCAGCGATTTGTACGTGTAATTGGGTCCCCTTGCGGTATCAAACTCCGCTTTTGCATCAGCGCGCAATTGCGGATTGGTGAAGAGCTCCACTGCCATCAACGTCATTGCCTTAGCAGCCAATTGTGTGCCTTTGTGGCCAATCGAATGCCCGCTTGCGGCGACCGCTTGCCACGTATGCGCGCTGGTGCCCGGCACCCATGTCGCTGTGCCCAGACCTACGGTTGGCGTCGCATAAGACACATCACCCACATCGGTAGAGCCATAGCCCAGGCTTTTACCGTAAGGGTCCACCTGCGCCGCGCTTTCCAATGGACGTGCACCTGCACCTAGGGATTTGGAGATTTCCGCCGCCCAAGCGCGTTCTTCATCGGTGTATTCCACCCCGCCAAGGCTGCGCAATTTGGCATCCATTACGCGGGCCAGTGCTTCGTTCACCAGCAGCGGATTGTTGCCGTGGATCACCTCCCAATCCACATCAGTGCCAGTTCCCATAGCAGCCCCTTTGGCCGCCGCCTCCAGCCGCTTCCAAAGCGCATCCACTCCATCAGGATCAGGGTGGCGGACATAGTAAAAGCTCTCCGCAAAATCGGGCACCACATTGGGAGCATTGCCGCCGCTGGTCACGACATAATGCATGCGCGCGTCCTGCGGCATATGTTCGTGGAGCATATTGGCCATCATGTTCATCGCCTCCACCCCGTCGAGCGCAGAGCGCCCGCGCTCAGGCGCGCCTGCTGCATGAGCCGAAACACCGGTAAAGCGAAACTTGGCCGAACGATTGGCAAGGCTGGTGCGCGCAGCGGCGCTATTGCGGTCGCTGGGGTGCCAGTGGATCGCGACATCAACATCATCAAACAGGCCGGCGCGCGTCATATAGACTTTGCCCGATCCGCCTTCTTCCGCTGGCGTGCCGTATAGCCGCACTCGCCCAGGCGTGCCGGTTTTCTCAAGCCAGCGCTTCACCGCAATTGCAGCGGTTAGCGATCCAGCTCCGAATAGATTGTGCCCGCAGGCATGGCCTGCATTCTTGCCATCGACCGGATCGCGGCTGGCGGAAGCGGATTGGTTGATCCCGGGCAGCGCATCCATTTCTGCCAGAATCGCGATGACCGGCCCGCCCTTACCCCACTCCGCGACAAAGGCGGTTGGGATATCCGCCACGCCGGCGCGCACCGTGAAACCTTCGCCTGAAAGTTCTTCTTGCATCAAAGCAGTTGTGCGTGTCTCTAAATAGCCAAGCTCAGCCCAGTCCCACAATTGAGAAGCGACCCGCTCTGTCCGCTCTTCTTGCGCATCGACCAAAGCCACCGGATCGTGATTGTCCGCCGCGAGCGGCGTTCCCATGGCCAGTGCAGCGGCGGCAGCGATTGAAGGGATCCATTTCATTTCGCAATTCTCCCGTAGACACGCAGCTTGCCGCAAAGCGCCGCGCGTGCCAAGTTTAGCGGCTCATGGAAATTCCCTTTGCACTCATCCAATTTGGCATCTCGCTGCTGGCGATTTTGGCCATTTACGCATTGTCCCGGGCTATGGGCCTTGGCGCAAAGCCAAAGCTGGATAGCGAGGATGCCGTGCGCCGCGCCGCCAATGAAGTGGAGGACGGCTTTTCTCCTGTTCGCATAGCAATTGCTCGCGGCGGCGGGGCGGCATTGGCGCGTGATGGCGAAGGGCAAATCATGCTGATCAAACGCCATGGCAACCAATTTGCGGGCCGCATTCTCACTGCGTCAGCAAGGGTGCGCGAAGTGGTCGATGCGATTGAAGTGGACCCGCGCGAGGGGCAATTTGGCACCGTGAGGCTCTCCGTTGAAAAGCCGGGATATTGGGCGGATGCGATTAACCGGCTATAGATGCGGGAAATGCCTGATTTTTCGCCCACTCAATATGCTGTGCCTTTCTTTGTTGCGGCGATCCTGATCGAAATGATCTGGGCGCGGTTGAAAGCGCCTGAGGCCTATGAGCCAAAGGACACTTTGGTCAGCCTCGCCTTTGGCCTAGGCTCGACCGTGGCAGGCGGATTGTTTGGCGGCTTTGCAGCCTTTGTCTTTCTCGAGGCCTATCAATATCGCCTGTTCGATCTGGGTGAAGAATGGTGGCTCGTGTGGTGGGCATGGCCCTTGTGCTTCGTTCTCGACGATCTCAAATATTACTGGGTCCACCGCGCGGGCCACCGCGTGCGCTGGATGTGGGCCGCGCATGTGAACCACCACTCGAGCCAGCATTACAATCTCTCGACCGCACTCAGACAAACATGGACAGGCAGCTTCACGTTCGGCCTGCTCTTCGCCTTACCGCTCATCCTGCTGGGCTTTCATCCCGTCATGATCGCCACTGCGGGCGGGTTTAACCTC